>CACZXZ010000058.1 GCA_902785325.1 uncultured Succinivibrio sp.
GGCTAAAAGTGACCAGAAATCGTCACTGTCATGATCTTTTAAATCCTCATGATTCATGTTTACATGAATGTTCTTCTTGATGGAGCCTCCATCAACTAGAGTTTGCATGCTATCAGCATCATCTTCTGATATAAATCCTAAGAATTCTTTAATTACATCAGTAGAGCCAGTATGGTACCAATAGCAATCGGCTGTAACTTTAGATTCTATTTTTTCTAGAGCACTTTGGCAAAAATTTACAACATCCCAGGAGCAATAAACCTCATGGTTGTTGAAGTTATAACCGTCATAGTTTTCTTTTACTAAAGCTTTAAACTCTGACAAGTTATAGTAATCAAGCATGTCATTAGTTTCTTTTTCAGTAAAACCTATGATGGTAGGTATAAGATCTTCACTATTAAATACAGTGTTTACTCTAAAGTTATTTACACCTGTAAAAATACTTTCTTTTGCTACACGTAAACAACCTGTTACTACAGCTTTTTGTACATACTTATCGCTATCTTTTAAAGCATCACCGAATAGCAATGAGATTAGAGTTCTAATTTTGCCATAATATTTGTTGGAAGCTGCTTTTGCTAAAGGAACATCATATTCGTCGATAAGCAGAATGACTTTTTGATTAAAATGCCTAAATAACAGCTTAGCTAATTTATTTAAGCTACTTGAAAGGGTAGCAAGTGAACTTAATTTAGATAAAGTCTTTTTATCTAAAAGTTCTCTATATTCGTCTTTTTCTAGAGAAGTAAGTCTACTACTATCTAATAAAAACCTATACTTAAAGGCTGTATCATACATCAACTGAGCAATTCTTTTATAGGCATCTGTATAAGTATCAGCATAAGCGCCTTTAAAAGAAATGAGAATAACGGGAAATTTTCCCATGAAGTTTTCACAAAACTCTTTATCTTTATAGATTTCTTTATCTTTGAATAGCTCTATATGCTCTGATAAGTCATTTGGCTCATCATAGTTTAAAGACAAAAAAGCCTCAAACATATTCATGGTAAGAGTCTTACCAAATCTACGAGGTCTTGTAATTAAAAGTACTTGAGAAGGATCGTCTTGAAAGACAGACTTTAGATATCTTGTTTTATCAACAAAATAATAGTTTTGTTTAACTATTGTTTTAAAGTCACATTTACAATATGGTAAATGCAACATTTTTGCTGTCATAATTAACTTAAGTCCTTAATTTATTAGTTCTTAAGTTAATTATAAAGTAATCATTAACAAAGTAAAATACGATAGTATCTATCTTTGTGCATAAAAAAGCCTTTAAAATAAAAGACTAAAGGCAAAACTTTGCACAATACTATTAGCTACAATTGATTACTGTAATCTTGGTTAAGACTTAATAATTTCAATTACCTTGTAAGAAATTCTTCTCACAATGATTGCTGGTATAATTTGTCTATTAAATTTCTTACTTCTTAATCTCTTTAAAAGCTACACTACAAGACTTTTTATAGAAACAGATGCCAAAGCAATAGATTTTCAAAACCGAGGTGTAGTCTAAATGATCCTGATAATACTCTTTATGCTCAATTTGCTCTAAAGCTAAATTTGCAAGCTTTGCTTTATCAAATTTCTTATCAGTTTGGTTTATTCCTATAATTACCGCTATCTTTTCATCAAGGCTTGTAAAGGTGATAACAGAAGAACCTTCACCTAATTCTTTATTAGAAGCATAATTTTCAAGATAATCTTTCTGACTTGAGAATACTTCATTTAAAAATCCTTGATAGTAAGCCTCATCACTCTCTGTACTTGAGAAATCTTTGACTAAGGTAAAACTTTTTAAAAGGCTATTTAAAGCAAGTTTTAGCTCGTCAGCTTTACCATCAAAGATTGCTTTAATAATGTCATTTGCGTAAGCTAATTGAGCTTTATCAGAAGTGAAATTCTCTAAGATATTCTCCCTAAAGGCTTTTAAAACACTGATATTTGGGATCACTAAATCTATAGGTTCATGATCAATATCAAATACAGCGTCTTTTGGTGGAGTCAAATATCCTGCGTACACTTGGAACGACCAAAAATCACTACGATTATAATTTTCTAACCACTCATGATCTATGAAGACATAAAGGTTTTTAGAAACAGCTCCTCCATCAACTAGTGTTTGCAAATCGTCAGATACACAAGGAAGTATTTCAGCTAAGAACTCTTTAACAACAGCATTTGAGCTAGTATTATTCAGATAAGATGTAACTTCAACACATGATTTATCATGAGTATTTAAAGCTGCCTTACAAAAACTTACTACCCCATACGGGTTGAAAATCTCATGATGGTTAAAGTTGTAGCCACCGTAATTTTCTTGAACTTCAGCTTTAAACTCTGACAATCCGTAATAATCAAGCAACTCATCAGTTTCTTTTTCAGTAAAACCTATACTGGTAGCTAGAGCGTCGTAACCTGAGAAGATGGTATTAGAGCATAAGTTATTAATTGCAATAATGAAGATTTCAGAACCAGGTCTAATTACACCTGCTAATACAGCTTTTTGTACGTACTTGTCATTATCTTTTAAAGCTGAACCATATAAAGAAGCCATTAAATCTTCCATTTCCCTATAATAGCCATACTTTGAAGCTTCAACTAGCGGAGTTTCATAGTCATCAATTAAGATAATAACTCTCTTATCAAAATGCTTATACAATAGTTTGGTTAAATGCCATAGGGAAAAACCTAACGTAACAAGGTTTTCAGGATCACTTAAGAAGTCAAAATCTAAAAGGTAATTTAAAATTTGCTTATCATATTCATCTAACTTTGAGCTTGTGTGTAGAAAACAAAATCCTGAGGTTAATGAGTAGATTTCTTTTGCTGTTTTTTCATAAGCTATTTTCCAAGTTTTACCTCTAATCTCTTTAAAAGATATAAAAATCACGGGGTATTTTCCAATGAACTTATCACAGAATTCTTTGTCTTTATAAATCTCTTTATCTTTGAAAAGCTCTATATGCCTTGATAAGTCATTAGGATCATCAGTATTTAAAGCTAAAAATGAATTGAACATACTCATAGTAAGACTTTTACCAAAGTAAGGAGGTCTTGTGATTAAAAGCACTTGAGAGGGATCGTCTTGAAAGACAGTTTTTAAAGCACTGGTCTTATCTACGTAATAGCAATTGTTTTTAACGATAGCTTCATATGAGGAGGTATCAGTTGGTATAGAAAACAATTTGTCAGTCATAAAAATTTCCTTTGTTTTTGAAGTTAAAAGAAAAAGTTAAAGAGCATAACTTGCTAGGTATTTTGCCTTGGTATTTGGTATTTATAACTTTCATCTTATGACAATACCACATAAGTAAAGTCTCATAAGTAAGCCTTTAAAGATCTTAATTTAAGTAAGTTACCACTAAACCAAACACTAAAATTACAAAAGCAAGTTCAAGCTTAAGCGTAAGTTTAAAGCTAAAGGCTTAAAGTAAAGAACACTAACTGTATGCAGTAGGATCTTGTGATACATCTAAAGGGCTTGTAATTTCAGATTTAGGTGCTTTACCAGATATAATTTCAAAAGTCTTTCGCATATCAAGATTTGGACATTCAAAGCGATATCTCCAGGAGGTATAAGCCTCATCTTGATTTAATAAAACTTTTGTTCTTACCGCAAAGCCTAACTGAATAAGTAGAGTACCTATTTGTTTTCCTTGTAGGGTATGATCAATAGAATTAGAGTATAAAGGATCTTGACCGTCTTTATTAAATAACCACTCTAAATCTAAAGCTCTATCAAGCTTTTGTTTTAGAGCATAGCGCAAGAAGGTGTAGCTGCCGGTTGCTGAATATGGTAATAAAAGACCATTATTATTCATTACATGGCTGATGCAGGCTGGACACATTACTTTGACTAAATTGTCAGAAAAAGCAAAACCACCATAGCACTTTTCAAGACTATCAACATAAGTATCAGCATCTATCTGTTTTGCTTGGCAGATCTTCTCAATCGGTTTTTCAAAGATGAGCTTTAGCTCATCTTTAGTAAATCCGAACATACTCTCAAAGGCAGGATCAGAGGACAAATCTAACACTAAAGGTAAACCTTCAGATAACTCTGATGCAAGATTAAATTTAGTATGACCTGTTAATAATCCCCACTTTACTTTTGCATTAGAGCATTTTTCTAAGATATTTAACATATCGTGATAAAGACAAGTGCATTCAATAATTTCACTTTGAGTCTTCATCATGGCAGCTCTAAGCAAAGGAATATCGTAATTGTCAATAAAGATAACTAAAGGCTCTTGATGTCTTTTATATAAAGCATCAATTAGATTTGAGAAGAATACCTTAGGTGTTATATAAGGATTAAACTGACTTTCAATATGATGAAACCAAAAGAGCTCTTGTAAGATATCAATTAAGGACTTTTTAAACTCTTTGACATTATTTGCATTAAATCTTTTGAAATCTAAAAACAGAGTATGACGTTTAGGGATCTCATGCAAAATGCCTTCATTCTCAATCTTATGTAAAACTTCATGATCTTTTTTGATAATTCTATCAATTGCTGAAGAGACTAAAGATAATCCAAAACCACGAGGTCTTGTCATTAAAAATAAATTTGTATGACCAAAAGATGGCTCTGTTTCAAGTTTAATGATAAGACTGATTAACTTTAAGGCTTTGTCCTTATAGATTTGATCAGAGATGATGAAATCCTGAAGACTTGTGTAGGTAGGTGAGTTTATATTCATAACAATATCTCAACTGGTGGGACATTAACCTTATCGCGGTACCTTGAATAAAGTGCCTGACTGCTTCCTTCCGGACCTGATCGGTTAACACTTCAACAAGTACGCGAGAGCTAATGTCCCATAGAGCATGTAAATGATATTGAAAATTTCAATGAAAATCAAGGTGGTATGAGGAAATTTTAAAATTCTTAACTGTGTTAATCCTGTTCTTAGTAGTAACCACTAAAAAAACATAATCGAAAACACAAGAGAGAAGGTAACTATCAGAATATGACAGCTACCTTGAGTTGATGAAATTATTAACGATAAAGGTTCTTATAAATTTAAAACAGAATCCTTTTAATTAACGCAGTTAACTTTTAAAGCTTTAAATGAGTACACCATTTAAATTAAAGATCTCTTTCAACACATTCATACAAGATTAAATCAGGTTTAAACTTTTTAATAATGTCTTGTGCAATAGCTTTTTCTTCAATTAAAGCATTATGATGTATTGTGATAATGTGCTCAAATATACCTTCACAGAAGATCCTATATCCTGCATGATAAAAACTGTCAGCATAGATAACAACTGTTTTTTTGATTGGAGCTTTTAGGTTTATAGTTTCTATAACATCTTCAAAAGGATGGTAATTTGGTATATTTCCTCCAGTTAATTCCTTCTGAATGCTTTCGAAATAAGGTACTTGCAATTGTTTATAGGCTTTTACTGTAAGATCATCTTGTTTATCTAAGTAAAAGATCGCACAATCGTACACATAGCTATTTTCATAGCCACCAAAGCCATTACCTAAATCACCACTCTTTCTAATTGACCAGCTATATTTGTATGGCTTTTTAACAAAATCCTTTCCTAAAATAGTCTCCATATTACTATTGAAAGCTAAATAGGCTGCATATTGATTCCAATGGGTATCACCTAAATAATACAAAATACCGTCTTTCTTATGCTCTTTAAGCAGAGCATAATTATCAAGCACAGTGAGTCCTTGTTCTTGCATAAACTGAATTTTTTTATTTGCAAGTCTGTACTTTCCAGGATGTCCAATCCAAGGTACTGCTTTTTCTGGATAAATACCTAGTTTATCAGGACCTACAATTATATAAGTAGGTACACCTTGTGCTAAATCTTGTACTTTTTTAATCTTATTAACTATAAATTTTTGCCTTTGGGAATTAAAAGGAACATCTTCAGTATGTTGTTTATAATATTTGTCCGAAGATAAAAAAAGCCAATTATCTAATCCTTCAATAGCAAGCCCTTGCTTATTAGCTTCAAAACCTTTAAAAAACTTTTTGTTGTATACTGGCTCGGTTAGAGAATTTAATGAAAACCTAAACAGCAATCTATCCTCTAAGTATTTAGATAGCTCATAAAGAAATTTTTTAGAAGATAACGATTTTATAGAGATTTCAGGAAACTGATAAATTCTGCGATTTTCTGATTCGATAATATCTTGATTTGAAGATATTATCCCGACAATAGGTATTGCAAAAAATGAAATTACAAGAGCAACAGAAATTAAAGTAATTACCTTACTTTTAAATGACTTATTTATCTTAGTATTCATAACTGTATATACCGCTTGATCTATTAAAAGTTAAAGTAAATAAATGGATTTTTAGCACCTAAATACAACACAGCCAAACTTAGCACTAAGAAAGCTGCATTTAAAATATAAGGAATTAACCTAACAGTTTTTTCTTCACAAGAATTTGAAGAAAAAGCTTTTAATGAGAATAGGGAGATAAAAGAGCCTACAACTAAGGCGATTACATTAAAACTATAGCAAGGGTAATTTAGAGCAAAACTCTTATCAAAACTTTCAAAAGTAAACATTCTTCCAATATAGCTGAAGGCTTGATCTAAATTTTCAGCTCTAAAAATAACCCAACCTATGATCACAGCTAAAAGGCAATAACCATGCTTAATAATGTAAGGCACTTTACTTACATCTATTTTTGAGCCAAAAACTCTTTCTAGAATTAAGAATAGACCGTGATATAAGCCCCATAACACAAAGGTTAAAGATGCACCATGCCAAATACCACAAAGCAAGAATACTAGACATAGATTTAGATAGGTTCTTTTAACTCCTACTCTTGAACCTCCAATAGGAATATACACATAATCTCTTAACCATGAGGATAAGGATATATGCCATCTTCTCCAAAATTCCTTTACAGATTTTGATTTATATGGAGAGTTAAAGTTTTCTTTAAACTTAATTCCTGCCATGGCAGCTAAACCAATAGCCATATCAGAGTAGGCTGAGAAATCAAAATAAATTTGAATTGTATAAGCTAAAGCTCCTAACCAAGAATCACACAAGCTTAAATCAAGACTGGTTGAAAAAGCGGTGTCTGCAATTGGGGCAACAGAATTGGCAATTAACAACTTTTTATTTATTCCGAGAATAAATCTGTATAAACCATAGTTAAATAAGGTTAAATCATTTTCTCTGTAATTTAACTGAGGTTCGATATCTTTATATCTTACAATTGGGCCTGCTACTAAATGAGGAAACATAAAGAAATAAGTTAAAAAGTTGCTTACCTTATTTTTACCTGACAATTCACCTCTATAAATATCAATAAGGTAACTTATAGCATGGAAGGTAAAGAAACTAATACCAATTGGAAGGGTAGGATTTTTGAAAAAGGTTACAAAGTCAATATCTAAAAAGGTTATAAAAGAGAATAGCCAATAAGTATATTTGTAATAAATAAGACCTAGTAAATTACAAGTTACAAAAACTGTTAAAAAGATAAAAGATGTTGACTTAGACTTTGCCTTAAATAGTTCAAGAAAATATCCAAAGGCATAATTGATTACGCCATAACATATAAGCACAGTTAATTTACTATCCTCACCCCAAGTATAAAATAAAATACTTACTAAGATGAGTACTATGTTTCTGTAACTAGTATTCTTTGATAGGTAATTAAAAAATAGGAATAAGGGTAAAATAAAAAAACAGAAAGTTAACGATGAAAATACCATAATAAAGAAGAAGATACTGTGCTAACCTTATAGTAATCAGCAAGACTCATATAATGTGTTTTAGTTCTACAAAAATTTATGATTGTGTAATTTTAAAGCATTTTTCTTTTCTTTACTATGATGTAAACTCGAATTTTTTCTCTAGTAAAAGAAATACAGTTCCAAATTCTGCACAAAGCTATTAGAATATGCTTTTTAAATTTATAAAAATAATTATATATGATGAATCGAAGAAGCAATAATCATTCTATGTTTATTATTGCTGAATATGTATTAAGAAGAGAATTAGTAAATCCTTGAGTAAATCCTCTTACTTATAATACATTCATTCATATAGAATCAAATTTTATGAATATCGATTGAAATTAAAAATACAAAAAAAAGAAATAAATCACACTAAAATTAGTTTTTCTTTGATCCTTAGAGTATTTCGGTAAAAAAAATGAAACCAATCAATCACTCAAGTTCTAATAATTTAAAAAGTCTTTTCTCTTTTTTTAAGTCAAATCCAAATTATCGAGCTGATATTGATGGTTTACGTGCTGTTGCATGTCTTGCTGTAGTTTTTTACCACGCTTTTCCTTCTTGTTTACCAGGTGGCTTTATCGGTGTAGATATATTCTTTGTAATCTCAGGCTACCTAATCTCATCTATACTGTACCGTCATTTATTTAATCAAGATGATCCAGGTAGAGTTCATATTGTTGATTTCTATTCAAGACGTGTAAGACGTATTTTTCCTGCTTTGATATTAGTTTTATTTACTACTTTTATACTTGGAGTTTTATTTTTATACCCAAATGAATTTAAGTTGGTATTAAAACATATCATTGGAGGCTCCACTTACGTATCAAATTTTGTTCTTTACAATGAAGCTGACGATTACTTTAACGTTGACTCCAAGTTCAAGCCATTATTACACCTATGGTCATTAGGTGTAGAAGAGCAGTTCTACCTTGTTTTTCCAATATTTTTATGGGTGATCTATAAGCTAAGATTAAACTTCGTTTTATCTTTAACAATCTTCTCAATTGTGTCTTTTGTAATAAATTACAATGCTGTAAAGCATGGTCAGGTATCAAAAGCTTTCTTTATGCCTTGGACAAGATTTTGGGAGTTATCTTTAGGCTCAGTACTTTCTTATATAGAGTTTAGTTATGTAAATAATCTTTACTCAATAAAAGAACAAAAAATCTATAAAACATTATTAACTCCAATTTTTAAATTTTCTAATAATAATCAAAAAATCATTAAAAACCTTATATCTATCGTAGGTATAGCTCTTATAGTCAGTGGTTTAAGCTTAATTGAAAATAATGGTGTATATCCTGGAGCTAAAGCACTCATTCCTGTATTCGGCGCAATCTTTATTATCGCAGGTGGAAAAGATGCTTATATCAATAGATATTTGCTTGCTAATAAAGTAATGGTATTCTTAGGCTTAATTAGCTACCCATTGTACTTATGGCACTGGCCTTTATTGTCATATTTATTTTTTATTGAAGGGGATAGTCAATTAACCTATTTAAGAATAGCTGTAATTCTAATTTCTTTATTACTAGCAACTGTCACCTTGTTATACATAGAACCTAAATTAAGATATGGTAAACATGGTGGTTTAAAGGCAATAGGACTATTTATTGTCATGTTAGTTATTACCTTTATTGCAGCTGCTAAGTACCACTATTATACAATTACCAATGTTTTGACTAATGTTGAATTTAATAAGAAATTTTATGGAGGGGAAGCTTCTTCAGAGTTATATGTAAAAGGATCTATTGCAGGAGATCCTCAATTACTAGTTATTGGAGATAGCTATGCTCTTCAATATGCCCCATATTTTGATAAAACAATAGCATATGAGGGTTTTTATACTATTGGTAATATGTGCTATAAACACATTAATAAAAACACCTGTACATTTGCAAATGACAATGCAGAGAATAGAGTATTAGAGATTGAAAATACCATCAAAAACTCAAAAGCAACAAAAGTAATGATGACTCACAGATACGAGCTGTATCAAAACATGTTTCCTATACAAGAACAAGAAATGTATTTGAGCAACTTAAAAAAACAAATTCTCTATTTTGCTGATGAGTTCAAAGATAAAGAATTTTATTTAATTGAAGAAAATTATATTGTTCCTAATCTCGTGCAATGTTTCTATGAAAACAAATATAACAGCGAGTCTAAAGGTATTTTGAAATCACTAAGAGATCAAAAAAATAAGTGTTCAACACTTAAGAACTTCAAGATTAAGGATGATTATATTGAACAGGTAATTTCAAAAATAAATTCGCTAATTGAGCAAACATCTAATGAACGCAATAATTTACATTTTATTAAAATTAGAGATATTACCTGTGATCAAAGTGGTTGCAAGTTATTCGATAAAAACGGTTATCCAATATTTTCAGATAATGCACATTTATCCATTTGGGGCAGAGATATAGTAGCTCCAGCTATTCTTGAAAGGATGAATATAAATAGTAAGTAATTCTTATTACTAATAATAATGATTTAAAATAAGTTAAAGAGTAATTCTTAGGTTAAATATTGACGCTCCGAAAAGAGAAAATAAAATTGAGCTTAATATTCCTAATTTTGGTATAAAAAATGCGAAAAAAACATCATGAGCGGGATTTAGTATGTTCCGTTCACCAAGGCTATATGAAAGCATGATCTCAGTTGGTTAAGAGGTGAGTTAGAAAAGATCTTCT
>CACZXZ010000059.1 GCA_902785325.1 uncultured Succinivibrio sp.
TTAACTTGCTGTTCTATATCAGATTTTTAAATGGCGTCTTACGACGCAGGATTTTTATTTGCTTATTGGATAGAGCTCGTTACTGGGCTTTCATAAAAACAAAAGGAAGTGTATCTTAAAACAAAATAACTGCCCTAAGGCAGTTATTCGTAGATTTAGATAAGCTTAAGAAAAGCTGTGACCAATTAGTCACGTACAGCTGAGAATACTGAGTTATCACCACCAAATGGGTTTGCAACATAACGCTCAGCATCCCAATCATTGTCATACTTTACTGAATTGTCAGCAAAGGTGTACTTAAATCTGTACTGATAAGTACCTTGCTCACCTTCAGGTACAGTAATAGAGCCTTTGAAAGTACCATTCTTCTGTGCTTTCATAGCAACTGGCTGCCAGCCGTTATGCTCACATAATAAATCAATCTTGGTTGCATTTTGAGCTGCAACTTTCTTAATAGTAAAAGTTACAGTTACCTTATGATCTTTTGAAAACTTCTTTGAAACACTCATCATTTTCTCCAATTATTTGTAATAATTGCGTTCAATCAATTAGCACCAAATTAACTTTATGAACATTTTTTTACACTCAGCGACCGATGGTGCTTTCACTATATCGTACTAGCTCATTCTAAGACTTTTTAAAACAGAATTGAATTTAAAAAGGGCATAAAAAGCGATTTTTACGGTGGATTGTGATTAATGTACCAAAAAAGATCATAAAAAATGAAAATTATTTTGAAAGTTTGCTTTTAATTTACTGAATATTAACAAGATTTGTAATTTTGTAAATTTTTAGTGCAAATAAATCGCCCTAAAATTTTACAGTTTGATTAGTCATTGTGCGCAAAAACGTGCTTATTGATAATTATTTGCGTGTAGGCCCGTCTCATGTAAAAACCGCGAGGACGTGTTCTTATAATTTCACCTTCAGGTCCAATACATTCTGTAAGTGCTTTTCCATCGGCTCCTTTTGGTCTCATTTGAATGATTTGACCAATTCTTGCGTTAATAGAATCGACGTAACCTGTCTTTACCATTTCGTACAATTCATCAAAATCACTTTTTAAGGTTTGAAGCTCATCTTCAGTTGGAGTGTAGAAAAAGAAACCTAAAACTTTCCTATCTTCAAAAGTTAAATCACGAGTTGCATTTACTAATACAAACAGCACTCTTTTTATCTTGGCGTATAAAGCAGAGTTTTCAAAGGTAAGTCCTCTGATGTTAGTCAAAGGTGCATGACACAAAAAGGTAGACTCTAAAGCTTTAAAATTACTATCTACAGGGATGGTTTTAAGCTCTAGACCAAGATACGGAAAATCAGGAATTGGTAAATTCTGCGCAGAAGCTCCAAGGCAAGCTTCAATAACCTCACCTGTAAAGCCTTTTCCATGCACTGTATCAATAGGAAGAGGCATTTTAACTTGCAAAGAAAGCTCACTTATACTCTTACCTAAAATACCATTTAGTCTTTGTTGTAACTCTTCAAAAGTGGTAGGTGCTGATAGTGAATTTACGTCTTGTTTTTGGTACATACAAAAAGTTAAAAAATTGATAAAAAACTTTGAGACAACGTACAAAGCCTAAGATTCATACATGCTATAATACCTTACAGTAATGCTTTGATTAAGCTAAATTTTTACAAAATTTTGACTAGGCGGTTTTTGTGATAGATAAGGATGGATACAGACCTAATGTAGGTATTGTGATCTGCAACCGCAAAGGTCAGGTGCTATGGGCTAGACGCATACGTCAAAACTCCTGGCAGTTTCCTCAAGGAGGCGTGGATTATGGTGAGACTCCTGAGGATGCAATGTACCGCGAACTATATGAGGAATTAGGACTTGAGCCTAATGATGTAAAACTTCTTGCATCAACTAAGTTTTGGCTTAAATACCGACTTCCAAAACGTCTGATACGCTGGAATGAAAAACCTGTATGTATCGGTCAAAAACAAAAATGGTATTTACTTTGTTTAAAAAAGGATAAATCAAACCATATTGAGTTTAGTCGCAAAGGACATCCTGAATTTGATGATTGGCGCTGGGTAAGCTTTTGGTATCCAGTACGACAAGTGGTTGCTTTTAAGCGAGATGTTTACAGAAAGGTGTTAACAGTGTTTTCTCAAACAGCATTGTCAATGCCCCAAACTGTTCAGAATACAGAGCATAAGAGAAGAAAATAGAGGTTAAAACTATGGATGGCAAAGAGAATTCTATTTTATTAGCCTTAAGACAAATCATAAGTGCAGTGTCTTTAAAAAGCTCTTTTGAAGAGGCTATTGCCTCTTTAGTAGAGAAAATTCGCTCTACAATGCATACAGACTGTTGCTCTTTGTATTTGTTAAATGCTCGTAAAACGGTTTTATCTCTAGCTGCCACCGACGGTTTATCAAAAGAATCTATTGGTAAAGCCTCTTTGCAATTAGGTGAAGGTTTAGTAGGTTTAGTAGGTCAAAAAGAAGAACTTATAAATCTTGCAGATGCACCATCTCATCCAAACTTTAAGTATCTACCAGATGTTGGTGAGGATGAGTTTTTATCCTTCTTAGGCGTTCCTGTAATCAATCAAGGTGAACTTCTAGGTGTTTTAGTAGTTCAATGTAAAGAGAATCGCCAATTTGATGAGCAAGAAGAAACCTTCTTAATCACTTTGTCAGCTCAAATTGCATCTATTATTTCTGTAAATCGCTCTACTAAAGAAGCTA
The DNA here is from genome assembly GCA_902785325.1 of uncultured Succinivibrio sp. GTDB lineage: Bacteria > Pseudomonadota > Gammaproteobacteria > Enterobacterales > Succinivibrionaceae > Succinivibrio. The sequence continues at coordinate 2,704 of CACZXZ010000059.1, forward strand.
CCATTGAGAATGTAAAACGCTACAAAGGTAAGAATGGCTCTGGCTCCATTGCTATTGCTCAGGCGGTAGTTTGGAAACCACCTGTAAACTTTGACACCATTCAGATCATGTATTCACAAGATAAAGACATACAATCTGAATTATTCCACCAAACTGTATTCCAACTTCAAACTGAAATGGATATGGCAAACTTGCGTTTGCAAGAGCATGCCCATCAAAAAGCCTCCTCTGGCTACATGTCAGGCTATGGCAGTATGCTAGATGATATTAGTTTTGAAGACGATGTGGATAATGCTATCTTCTCACAAGGTTATGTTGCAGCCTCTGCAATTAAAGTGGTAGCAGACAAACGTATTAAAGACTGCATGGACAATGGGCAAGAGGATAAAGCTCATGACATTAGAGACTTTGCCTCTATCTTAATTACAAGACTTGTTCACCTACTTCCAAAAGAGACTGATATCTCATCCCCTGTAGTGTTAATTGTAAAGAGTATGCCTGCAGCACTAGTTGCTGAAATGCCTCGCAATAAGATTGCAGGCTTTGTCTGTGTTGACAATGCAACAAGCTCCCACACTGCAATTTTAGCAAGAGATTTAGGCATTCCTGCCGTTATCGATGTAAATCTTGATATCAATAACGTGGATGGACACACCGTCATTGTTGATGGTCAAAATGCCGAAGTGCTAGTTGATCCTAGCTCCTCTGTGATTGATGAGTACATGCAACTTATCTCTCAATCTCGTCAATTACACGATTTATTTGAGCAAGACAAATTTGAAAAGGGTATTACTAAAGACGGTCAACGCATTAACATTCAGTTAAATGCAGGTCTAAATCATGAGGATGACGATTTAGCAGCTCAAACTGATGGTATCGGTTTGTACCGTACCGAAATCTCTTTCATGCTAAATTCCTCATTACCAACTGAAGATCAACAAACTAATTGGTATAGCTCTTTATTGTCACAATTTACTAATTTACCTGTGTGCATGAGAACACTAGATGTAGGTGGTGACAAAGGCTTGCCTTATTTACCAATTGAAGAGCAAAACCCAGCCTTAGGTTGGAGAGGTATTCGTGTTTGTGTTGATCAGCCAAACATCTTAAAAACTCAATTAAGAGCTATGCTTCGTGCTCATATGAAATATGGCAATCTTGAGATTATGTTGCCTATGATTTCAAGATTAGAGGAAGTCTTAATTGTAAAACGGATTTTAAACGAGTCTATTCATGAGCTTGAAGATCAATATCAAACTAAGATCACGCGCCCTAAACTTGGTGTCATGATTGAGATCCCATGTGTAGTTTATGTCTTAGATGAGTTAGCTTCAGAGTGTGATTTCTTCTCTATAGGCTCAAACGATTTAATTCAGTACTTATTTGCAGTCGACAGATCAAACCCTAAGGTTTCAAAATTCTTTGATCCTTTCAACCCTGCTGCCGTACGTTGCTTTAAGTATATTGCACAGAAGACTCACGATTTAAATAAGCCTTTGGCAATTTGTGGTGAGCTTGCAGGCTCACCATTAGGTGCCTTACTATTATTGTCCTTAGGTTATAAGAATCTATCTATGAATTACTCACAGATTGCTAGAGTAAAATACATTACTCGTCATGTTAACTTACAGGATTTAATGGCTATAGGTGAAAAAGCTCTTACTTTAAACTCAAGCGTAAAGATTAAGAGCTTATATGTAGAATATGCAACAGCCCATGGATTGATGGGAGTTATCGATCCTAAAAATTTTAGATAAATAGGAGCTTTAAGTGAAAGTCTATTTAGATTTACTTAAAAAAATAATGGATGAAGGTTGTGATAAATCTGATAGAACTGGTACTGGTACCCGCTCTATTTTTGGTACTCAGATGAGATTCAACCTAGAAGAAGGTTTTCCTTTAGTTACTACTAAAAAGTGCCACTTAAAATCTATTATCCATGAGTTATTGTGGTTTATTTCAGGCTCAACTAACATCAAATATCTACAAGAAAATGGTGTACGTATTTGGAATGAGTGGGCAGATGAGAATGGTGATTTAGGTCCTGTCTACGGTAAACAGTGGCGTGACTTTGAAACTCCAGATGGTCGTCATATCGATCAGTTAGCTAATGCTATTGATATGATTAAGCACAATCCTGACTCAAGACGTATCATCGTTTGTGCATGGAATCCATCAGATGTAGATAAGATGGCTTTGCCACCTTGCCACACTTTATATCAATTCTATGTAAGTAACGGTAAGCTTTCTTGTCAGTTATATCAACGCTCAGCTGATATGTTCTTAGGTGTACCATTTAACATTGCAAGTTACTCACTACTTACTATGATGGTAGCTAAAGAATGTGATTTAGGCTTAGGTGACTTTGTTTGGAGTGGTGGTGATACCCACATTTATAAGAACCACTTTGAGCAGGTTCAATTACAGCTTACAAGAACTCCAAGACCACTTCCAACTATGAAGATCTTACGTAAAGCTCCATCTATCTTTGATTACAAGTATGAGGACTTTGAGCTTGAAAATTACGATCCATATCCAGCTATTAAAGGAGTGGTTTCAGTTTAAATGATTGAAGTTTCAGGTAAAGTAAAGTGGCAATCAAGACGCGGTATGCGTGAGCTAGATTTAATGTTATTGCCATTTGTAGATATTGATTTACCCAATTGCGATGAAACAACTTTAAATGCCTACGTAGATTTACTTGAGGCATCTGATTTAGAGTTAGTGCGTTGGTTTAATGGCACTCAAGAGCCAGATACACAAAGTCGCAAAGAGATAGTTGAGTTTATTAAAAAGTGCCATGCTAAACGCATGGGCCATGAGGGCGTTTAATGCTGTTTGAAGAATTTGAACTACCAGAGTTTTTACTTGAGAATATCGCTAATTTAGGGTGGGAAAAACCAACTCCAATTCAAACTTTAGTGATACCTAAAGCTTTAGAAGGTGCTGATATCCTAGGTGGTGCTCCAACCGGCACTGGTAAAAGTGCAGCCTTTTTAATTCCGGTGATAGCAAGACTATCTATGGAAGATAAAAAGGGCGTAAGAGCGATTATCCTAGAGCCAACACGTGAGCTTGCCTTGCAGGTTGAAAACGTCTGCCAAAGTTTAATTCAAGGCTTTAACAGTTTATCTGCTGGTACCATCATCGGTGGTGGTAGCCGTGAGGTAGAGCGTGAGAACCCAAGCTCAATTATTGCAGCAACTCCAGGTCGCTTAATTGAATACATTGAAAAAGGCTGGCTTGATACTAGCACTGTAGAGATGTACGTTATCGACGAAGCTGACAGAATGTTAGATATGGGCTTTAGAGATGATGTTGCTAAAATTACCCGTGAGCTTTATAACCGTTTCCAAACCTTGTTATTTAGTGCCACTCTAGAAGGCTCAGGTATTAACGATTTTGCAAGCCAAGTTCTAAACGATCCATTAGAGGTTAGAATAGGTGCCGGTGGAGATGAGGATGAGGTATTACCTGAATTTTTATCTTCCCGCGCTTACTATGCTGCAGGTGATCCTCAAAAGGTAAAAATCCTAGTACATTTACTCAACACTATTCGCAGTAAATCTATTGTCTTTGTTAAAACTAAAGAGCGTTTACAAAAGCTTGAAGGTACTTTAAGAAAATTAGGCTTTAAAGTTGCAAGTTTGCAAGGTGCTATCTCTATGACTGAGCGTAAAGCTGCCTTGCGAAAGTTCAATGAAGGGGATAGTCAAATCCTAATTGCAACCGATGTAGCCTCACGAGGTCTTGATTTACCAGATGTAACCCACGTTTACAATTTTGATATGCCAGCAAATGCTGCTATCTATGTACATCGTGCTGGTCGTACCGCTCGTGCTGGTGCTAAGGGTGTAGTGACAACCTTAGTGTTAGCCAATGAAATTTCCTTTATTGAAAAGCTTGAGCGTTACACTCAAAAGGATATTGAAAAACGTGCTATTAAAAATGTGTGCGCAGCTTTCCCTGTAAATGGTGGTAAACAGAAAAATCCATCTGAGAAAAAGCGTTCTCGTGCAAGCATTGGTGGCAACGGTGGCTTTGATAAGAAGCAGAAAACTGATGAGAAAAAGCCACATAAAAAAGATCGCTTAAGAGATAAAAAGAATAAAGGTAAACCTGATTTTGCAGCTAAAAGAGCTAAAAAAGCAGCAGCTTTAAAAGCTAAAGAGCAAGTGTAGTTTATAAGGGGGGACAACATGGCGGTTACAATTTTAAGAAATGCCCAATTGCATATTACCTCAGAAGAATTTGTTGATGCACAGTCTATAGGTATTTTAGATCACCGTATTGTTCCTGTAAGCTCTCACTTACTTGAAGATGGTACCGCAGAGGAGATTGATGTACGTGGTATGCACGTGTGTCCTGGCTTTATCGATCTTTTAGTAAATGGCTGTGCCGGTGCCTCCTTTTTGCAAAATCCAAGTGTCGAAACCTTAGAGCAAATGCGTCGCTGGCAAACTCAACACGGTACTACTACCTTTGTGCCAACTATGATCTCAGGTCCTCGTGAGTCATTAACTAAAGGTTTAGCAGCAGTTGCTGAGTTTAAAGAAAAACACCCAACCATTTGCCCAGGCATTCATCTTGAAGGTCCATTTATCAGTCAAACTTATAAAGGCTTTCATCCATCTGGCTATATAAGACCTTTTACTCCAGCTGACTTTGAGTTTGTAATGTCCTACAAGGATGCTATTGCCTATATGACCATAGCCCCTGAAAACTTAAAAGCTAAAAACATTGTAGATTTACTAGGTGCTAAGATTAAGCTCTCTTTAGGTCATACAGCCACCACCTACTATGAAGCTATGCAAGCTTTTAAAGCTGGCATCACTAATGTAACTCATCTATTTAATGCTATGAGATCTCCTATGGGTCGTGAGCCTGGCTTAGTAGGTGCAACACTGCAGTCAGAAAAGACTTACGCAGGTATCATCGCAGACGGTCGTCATGTGCATCCAGCTTTAGTAAAGCTTGCTAAAAAGATGTTAGGAAGTCGCCTCTATATTGTTTCAGACTCTCAAGCTGTGGCAGGTATGTCAAAGGCTCCTGCTTCTTTTGTGGTAGGTGGTACTGAAATCTTTGTTGATCACAAACGTGGCTTAATTGATGCTAAAGGATCTTATGCTGGTACCTCTATTTGTATGCTAGATGGTATTAAGTTCTTAATTCAAAGCTGTGGCTTTACTATGGATGAAGCTTTAGAGGCTGCTACTTATGCCCCAGCTAAAGCCATAGGTCTTCAGGATTTAGGTCGCATTGAAGGTGGCTTCATTGCTGATTTAGTAATTTTTGATGACGACTTTAAGATCCAATATGTAGTTCAAAATGGTTTTGTAAAATCAGTAGCAGAGTTGATTTAATATGAGCTCCAACATTCTTGAAAGAATCGAAAACGAAACTGATTTGACAAAATCAGAAAGAAAACTTGCCCAAGTCATCTTAAAAGATCCTGCCATTGTGGTAAATGAGAACATTGCTCAATTAGCTAAACGTGCGCAAGTCTCAGAGCCTTCAGTGTGCAGATTCTGCAAGCGCTTTGGTGCAGATGGTTTTCCTGCTTTTAAACTAGTATTAAGCGCTGTAGTAAGTGCTAATAAAGTAAATAGAGTAGAAGGCGTAAAGCAAGGCGATACCGTTGAGGATGTAGTAACTAAAGTTATTAGTCTTGGTAAAAACTCACTGTTAAAACTTGAGAAAAACATCGATGAAACCATGGTTGCCAAAGTCATCGATGTAGTAAGTCAAGCTCGTCGTATCGTAGTTTTAGCTCAAGGTTTAAATACCTTTGTAGGGGTTGATTTTCAAAACCGCATGTTAAATTTAGGCTTTGCAACAGAGCTTTACACTGATAAGCAAGCTATGAGCTTAGCTTTAGCTACCTTAAGAGTATCAGATGTGGCTTTATGTATCTCCTCTAATGGTGAGGAAATTGATCTTATTGAAGCTTTACAAGCATCTTTTAACACTGGTGCTATTACCGTCTCTATTTGCCCTAAAGATACTAAACTGTCAAAAGCTACCACCTTATCTTTAGCTATTGAAGATCATGACTATTTAAATTTTGATAGTCTTATGTCTTCTCGTATCTCTCTACTTTTAGTCTCACAAATCTTAATTGGTGGTATCCAACTTCGCCGTGGTATTGCCATTAAAGATTATAAAGACAAATTGTCAAATGCTCGTGCTAAAGCTTTTTACTTTAATCAAGAAAGTAATCAAGAGCAAAGCACTAAAGAAGATGATTCAGGTGAGCTTAAATCTAACACCCCTATCACCACATTAGATTGGCACCCTTACTAAATTAAAGGCACAAAATGGTTAACTTGCCAGTAACTGATAACGACAATTTAAAGCGGCTTAATTCCATTTTTGAAAGTGGTAAGGTTACATTAAGTTATAAGTTCTATTGGCTATTAGCAATTATTGATGAACTTGAGCAAAGGCAAAAGGCTAATAAGTCTTTAACAGATGAGATGTTGCTTACTGATCTTGCCATTAACATGCTCTCTCTAGCCTTTTACCCAACAGTATACTTTAAGTTAAACTTCGGCTTTAATGACAAATTGTCACAAGGCGTGGAAGAACTAGTAACACTATTACAGCTTCCTATTACCATCAGTCCTGACGATTTTAAACAGCAAGTTAAAGCTGCCCTAAAGCAAAGGCAAGTTTATAAAATCGTCAATGATCTGTTAGTTTACGTACCTGAGCGTTTTTTAAGTCCTTGGTATATAAAATCACCAACACTCAAGTTTAACTCTAGAGCAACCTCTGCTACCTACCAAGAATTCTTTTCAAATGCTTTAAACAATCAAGGTCCATATTTACTCTATAAGTGTGGTCAAAACTCTTACCTTAAGCTAAATCAGGATTATATAAGCTACTTTTGTACTTATAGCTCTATTATCAAAAGCTATGCTTACTATCATTTAACTTTGTTTTTAGAAAAGCGCAATCAAGGTGTGCCTAATATTGCCCAAAAGCTAATTAAAGATACTGAGCGCAGCTCTTTAAAGGCTCAAAAAGAGCTATTTAACAGCTACTTTAAGCTCCACGGCGATAAGATAGAATCAATCTATTCAGGTGTAGTGTTAACGCCAAATGACTACGCGGTTGATCATTTTATACCATGGTCTTTTATGCTAAATGATCTCATTTACAATCTAGCGCCAATTGATACTACAACCAATTCTCAAAAGTCTAATCTCTTACCACCACATGATTTGATTGAGAAACTTGCCTTACTCCATTTTGATATTCTACAAAATGTAAGAGTTGGAAAACTATCACTTCATAAAGACTTTATTGGCGAATACAGCAATTTAGGCCAAGGTCAATTTAAAAAGGTTTTAGCCTACACAAATCACGACTTTGTAAAGGCACTAGATAGTACCTTGTCACCTTTACTTCAGATTGCCTCTAATAACGGCTTTGCGTCTTGGAAGTAGTGCTTTAGTAAAACATATTCTCATCGACCTAAAACAACCTAATTAAACTTAATTTGTATAAAAAAGTAGCTTTTTAACCATTTTTAAAGCTCATCTTTTGCTTGTTTTGTACCTATAAAATTGCAGAATTATCATGTATCACGGTACGAAGCTCGTTATTATCGTAAGGTCCCCATCACCTAGATGATGGCTTTTTCAAAATCTTGCATAATTGCTCCTGTTGAGAAACTTCTGTAAGGAGTGAATTATGCACAAGCTAG
>CACZXZ010000060.1 GCA_902785325.1 uncultured Succinivibrio sp.
AAGTAAAAGCGATGGCTTATGAAGCGCGAATTTAGTAAAAGGGTGAGTAAGCCTACTTCACTGTAGACTTATAAACTTTTTATAGATCTAAACTAACGGCTTACTTCATGGCGTAATGCGCCTAATGGCAAAATCGTAAAAGCAGATGTATCTATTGCCAAGAACTACTTATCTAAAGATGAAATGCAAGAGCTTAATGAAATAGTTACTATGTATCTTGATTATGCTACAAGGCAAGCTAGGCACCATATCCCTATGACTATGGCTGATTGGGCATCTAAGTTGGATGCATTTTTAAAATTTAACGATGCTGAAATTTTGCAAGATAAAGGCAAAGTAACAGCAGCAATAGCTAAAGCATTTGCTGAAAGTGAGTTCGAGCAGTATAGAATAATCCAAGATAAACTGTATCAAAGTGATTTTGATAGGTTACTCCGCGATGCTACTGACGATAAGTAAGAATTTTTCTATAATGAAACTCAGTGGAGCGTAAATTCAGTTTGTGCAAAAATTGCACAAACTGAAAATCAAAATTTATTGTGGTTAAATAAACAAAAAACTACTAAAATTGGCTCAAATCTGGATTTTTGTTTTGTAATTATGGTACGAAAAATGCAACCAACCAACCAACCAACCAACCAACCAACCAACCAACCAACCAACCAACCAACCAACCAACCAACCAACCAACCAACCAACCAACCAACCAACCTCTAGAAGTTTAAGCTTTTTCTCTTTTCTAAAATCAAATCCTAATTATCGAGCTGATATTGATGGTTTACGTGCAATTGCATGCCTTGCTGTAGTTTTGTACCATGCTTTTCCAAATAGATTACCTGGTGGATTTATTGGTGTTGATATTTTCTTTGTAATCTCAGGCTATCTAATCTCATCTATTCTGTACCGTCATTTATTTAATCAAGAAGCTCCTGGTAAAGTACATATCATAGATTTCTATTCAAGACGTGTAAGACGTATTTTTCCTGCCTTGATATTAGTTTTAGTGACAACTTTTGTACTTGGAACCGTTCTTTTATACCCAAGTGAGTTTAAATTAGTACTAAAACATATCATTGGTGGCAGTACTTATGTATCTAACTTTATTCTTTATAAAGAAGCTGGGGACTACTTTGATGTAGCTTCAAAGTTCAAGCCATTATTACACCTATGGTCTTTAGGTGTAGAAGAGCAGTTCTACCTTGTATTTCCAATCTTTTTATGGGTAATTTGTAAGTTAAATTTAAACTTCGTACTATCATTAGCTTTGTTCTCAATAGTTTCATTTTTTATAAATTACAATGCAGTAAAGCATGGTTTCGTTTCAAAAGCCTTCTTTATGCCATGGTCAAGATTCTGGGAGTTATCTTTAGGTGCAGTACTAGCTTATGTAGAGTTTGAGTATGCAAAGCAACTTTATCAATTTAAAGATAGCAAATTCTATAAGACAGTATTAGCAATTATCTTTAGAAATCCAAGTGATAGTGATAATCAGAAATTACTTAAAAACATCCTTTCCTTTATAGGTTTAGTACTTATTGTAGTAGGCTTAATCTCAATTAAGAGTAATGGTGTTTATCCTGGTAAGAAAGCACTAATCCCAGTCTTTGGTGCAATCTTTATTATTGCAGCTGGTAAAGATTCATTTATCAATCGAAAATTACTTTCAAATAAAGTAATGGTGTTTTTAGGTTTAATCAGTTATCCATTGTACTTATGGCACTGGCCTTTACTATCCTTACTTTATATCTGTGATGGTGGAATCCCTGAAAAACATTTTAAAGTAATAGCCATACTAATATCCCTAGTATTAGCTACTATTACCTTTTTATTTATAGAGCCTAAATTAAGATATGGTAAGCATGGTGGGTTAAAAGCAATTGCTCTTTTGGTTGTCATGATTGTGATTACAGTAGCTTCAGCAATTAAGTATCAACAATATAAATCTACAGAAGTCTTAAGCACGGTCGAATTTCATAAAAAATACTATGGTGGCGTAGGAATACCACAGTTGTTTGTAAAAGGCTCTAGTGCAGGAGTCCCTCAATTATTAGTTATTGGTGACAGCTATGCTCGTCAATATGCACCTTATTTTGATAAGACTATCCCTTATGAAGGTTTCTATACTGATGGCAACATGTGCTATCAAAAGCTTAACCCTATAGCCTGCTCATGGGGTAATCCTAATTATCAAAAAATGGTTTTTGATATTGAAAATACTATACAAAAATCAAACTCTAAAAAGGTGATGTATGCACATAACTTTTCTGCATATGCAGGTAGATACCCTCAAGGAATGCAGAATAATTTTTTAACTGAATTAATAGAGCAACTTATTTATTTTGCGGATAAATTTAAGGATAAGGATTTTTATATTCTAGAGCAAAATTACCAAGTACCAAATCTAATGCAGTGTTTTTACAATAAGGAATTTAATTATGTTCCAAGTAAATTCTTACAGTCTTTAAGACACGAGGTAAATAATTGCTCTGATCTTGATAATTTCAGAATAAAAAAAGATCAAAGTGAACAATTTACACTTAAAGTAAATGAACTAATGGCACAAGTATCAAAAGACCGCGAGAACTTACATTTTATAAAAATGAGAGATATTACTTGTAATAAGAATGGCTGTAAATTGTTTGATAAGAACAATCACCCAATATTCTCTGATATAGGTCATTTATCAATATGGGGAAGAGATATTGTTGCACCTATACTTCTCAATAGAATAGGAATAAATCCAAACATATAATTTATGCAATAAGTCACTAAATTTTTCTTACAAAGTTTTTAAATCCGCTTTTGTAGCTTACATAGCAGAGTTTTTGCATTTAAATGTAAAATCCTTGCTATGTGTGGTAAAATGCACGCATTAATTTAGTAGGTTAAAGTTATCTTTAACTTTTAACAGAATTATTTCAATAGGATTGAATATGAGCTGGCTTGAGAATTTATTACATAAAACCACATCATCTATTAGCGGTGGTGCAAAACACGAGATCCCTGAAGGTGTTTGGACTAAGTGTTCTGCCTGTGATCAAGTTTTATATAGAGCTGAGCTAGAGCGTAATTTAAATGTATGTCCAAAGTGTGGACATCACATGCACATTAAAGCCCGTGTGCGTTTAGACAATTTCTTAGATAAAGACGGCAGAGAAGAATTAGCTGGCGATTTAGAGCCAAAAGATATTTTAAAGTTTAAAGATCTTAAAAAGTATCGTGATAGATTTTTAGCAGCACAAAAGAAATCTGGTGAAAAGGATGGCTTAGTAGTAATTAAGGGTACTTTAAAAGGTTTACCTGTAGTTGCTTGTGCTTTTGAATTTGAGTTTATGGCAGGCTCTATGGGCTCTGTAGTAGGTGCTCGTTTCTGTGCAGCTGTTGAAGAATGTTTAAAGACTCACCGCGCTTTAATTTGTTTTGCTACCTCTGGTGGCGCTCGTATGCAAGAGTCTCTATTCTCTCTAATGCAAATGGCTAAAACCTCTGCTGCTTTAGCACGTTTAGCAAAAGCTCACTTACCATTTATCAGCGTTATGACTGATCCTACTATGGGTGGTGTGAGTGCATCTTTAGCAATGCTAGGTGATATCAACGTAGCAGAGCCTAATGCTTTAATTGGTTTTGCTGGTCCTCGTGTTATTGAGCAAACTGTACGTGAGAAATTACCTGAAGGCTTCCAAAGAGCTGAGTTCTTAGTTGAAAAGGGTGCTATCGATATGATTATCCCTCGCGCTAAGATGAGAGATGAATTAGCTGATTTAGTTGCTTTATTATTAGGTAGTGCTGATCCTAATGTTCAGTTAATTGGTGTTTCACGTTCAACTAAAACACACAATACTGTAGTAAATAGCTCAGGTGTAGCAAGCACTGCAAGTAGCGTTTCAAAAACAGGAAATAGCGTTCAAATTTAGACAATATAATAATGGACAAAGCTATTAGTATTACTAAGCCAGGCTCTTTGAAGACCTGGCTTGATTATCTTGAAGGGATCAATCCAAACAAGATTGAGTTAGGTCTTAGTCGAGTTAAAACAGTATTTGATAGACTTAGCTTAGATCAAATTAAACAAGCAAAAATTGTTGAAGTTGCTGGTACTAATGGAAAAGGATCATCAGCAGCTTTAATTGCAGCCTCTTTAAATCTCTCTGGTATTAAAACAGGTCTATACACTTCACCTCATTTACATTCCTTTACAGAACGCGTAAATATCGGCGGTGTAGATGTTAATGAAGAAACTTTATGTAAAGCCTTTGCAATTGTACATAATGCAGCTAAAGAGGTAAGTTTAACTTACTTTGAATACACTACTTTAGCAGCCTTTGTGTGCTTTGAGCTTGAAAAAGTTGATGCCTTAGTTTTAGAGATTGGTTTAGGTGGCAGACTAGATGCTGTAAATGTGTTAGATGCTGATATTGCACTAATCTGTTCAATAGGTCTTGATCATACTCATATCTTAGGTAATACCATTGAAAAAATTGCTTATGAAAAAGCAGGTATCATCAAAGATCATAGCTATGTAGTTACTGGCTTAATCAGTAATGAAGCTAAAAAAGTAATTTTACAAACAGCAAAAGCACATCAAAGTAATGTTTATTTTGAAGGTGAGGCTTTTACTGGTAATTTTGAGGATGGCTTTACCTATACTCAAAAGAACGAGAGTATTCTTGAGTCTTATGTTTACCCTTACCCTAAAGTACCATATTGTGTAGCACCTTCAGTATTAAGAGTACTAACTTTATTAAAGGAATTAGGTCTTAAAATAACTTCAAGTGCGGTAACCCAAGCAATTAAAACTGTTTCTTTGCCTGGTAGAATGCAACTTGTAAAGGTAAATCCAACCATTTACTTAGATGTTGCACATAATCCACCGGCAGCGCAAAATCTTGTGAAAACGGTAGCTAAAAGACAAAAGCTTGCTAAAAGAATTGCCGTAATAGGTATGCTAAAGGATAAAGACATTGAATCTGTTTTATCCATTATTAAAGATTCTTTTGATGAGTTTTATGTAGCAAGTTTACACACTGAGCGTGGTGAAAACTGTGAGCGTTTAAAAAAAGCTTTATTAGCATGCAATATCAAAGAACCTTTGATAAAATCATTTGATAATGTTGATAGTGCAATAAATGCAGTCTTAAAAGTTGCAAAAAGACTTGATGAGATCATAGTATTAGGCTCCTTTGTTACTGTAAGTGAAGCAATGGATAGCCTTAAGAAATTAGGCATTTAAGGAAAAAGGAAAACATGGCTATAACAAAGAGCATTAGAAATCGTTTAGTGGGAGTTTTAGTAATATTATCCCTTATTCTTATTCTTGTACCACTATTAAATCCAAGTAAGTCTCAAGATGGTGCTCAAAATGAGGTAGATAAGGAAGCTATTGCTATTACCTCAAAGGGCGCTGTAACCGACGATAATGGTCAATTAGTATCTGTAGGTGAAAAGGATTATTCTGATTTATTAGATCCTGTAGATGACACTAAATCAGCACTTGTAAGTAATAATGATAAGTCTCCTTTTGATGCAATCAATAAGGATAACTTACCATCAGCTCAAGAGTTACCTGCTCAAAATCAGCTAGAAACCACAGCTCCTATTACACAGGAACCTGCAAAACCTAATACTTATGTAGAGCCAACACAGACTGTTAAGACCGAAGTTTTAACTTCAAACCGTACTAATAACGGTAAAACAACTAATACCCAAGCCAGCAGAAACGTAGTTAAGAACACTCAAAAAACTAGTATTGCAACAGGCTCTTATGCAGCTCAAGTAGGTGCATTTACTCAAAAAGAGAAAATTCAAGCTGTAATGGCTAAGCTTACAAAGGCTGGTTTTAAACCAGTAAGTCACAATATTAATGTAAATGGTAAAGCTCTAGTTCGTATTTATGCTGGCTCTGCTAAAGATAGAAATGGTGCTTTAGCTATTTGCAATAAAGTAAAAGCTAAGTCTTTAGGACTTGAATGCCAAGTATCCCAGCTATAATAGGTGATTTATGTTACAGCAAGAGCTTGTTTCCTATTTAAATGACTATTTGCAAGTATCCTTATTTAATGATCCTTCATTAAATGGTTTGCAAGTTGAAGGCTTTAAAGAGTGCACTAAGATTGCAACAGCTTGCACAGCTTCTTTAGAAGCTATTGATGCTGCTATTGAGGAAGGTGTCGATACTTTAATTGTACATCATGGTCTGTTCTGGAAAGGGGCTCTAACTCCTGTCATCGGTCCATATAAAGATAGATTAAATGCTATTTTAGAGTCAAATATCAATTTGCTAGCATATCACTTACCACTAGATGCTCATAATGTAGTAGGTAATAACAGATATTTAGCAGATTTATTAAATCTTGCTGAAGTGGATTACCTACAAAAGGGTGATCCTCGCTCTGTAGCTATGCAAGGAACTTTACCTGAGCCACTAACTATTAAGCAAGTAGGTCAGTGTTTATCTCAAGCTTTACAAACTCCTGTAACTGTACTTGGCGATTGTGATGAGAATATTCTTTTATCAGAAATAGCTATTTGCTCAGGCTCTGGCACCTTCCTAATTGATAATGTAATGAAGCCAAGATTCCATGCTCTAATTACAGGTGATGTCAATGAGCAGACTTACCATATGGCAAAAGAAACAGGTACAGCTGTATTTGTTCTAGGTCATCACGCCTCAGAGCAGGGTGGTATTAAAAGATTAGGTGATCATCTAGCTCGTAAATTTGGTTTAGAGCATCACCACTTGCATTTTAATCTTGAAAAGGAAGCTTTAGTTTATGACAGCTACAATGAATGATAATGAGCTTTCTCCTGAAGCTATCTTAGTTAGAAATGCTTTAATTGAGCATGGTCTTGAAACTCCATGGCATGATAATGGTTTATCATCTGAGGAGAAAAAGACCATAATACAAGAGCATATGAGCTCAATAATGCAGACTCTAGGTCTTGATTTATCAGACGATTCTTTAACTCAAACACCTCACCGTGTGGCAAGAATGTTTGTAGATGAGATCTTTTCAGGTCTTGATTACAAGAATTTTCCAAAGGTAAGTGTCTTTGAGAATAAGATGCATTTTGATGAGATGGTAAAGGTTTGCAATATTACAATTACCTCTACCTGCGAACACCATTTTGTAGTGATGGACGGTATTGCAAAAGTTGCTTACATGCCATCAGATAAAATCATTGGTTTATCAAAAGTTAATCGTATCGTGCAGTTTTTTGGACACCGTCCTCAAGTGCAAGAGAGATTAACTCAGCAAATCAAAGTAGCACTTCAAACCCTACTTAATACTAAAAATGTAGCGGTAAGTATTACTGCTACCCACTATTGTGTAAAGTCCCGCGGTGTTAAAGATCAAACCTCTGTAACTACCACGACAGCTTTAGGCGGACTATTTAAAAATAATCCATCTTCACGTCATGAGTTCTTAACTGACTAAGAAGGCAATATGAGAAAGAAAGATTATAAAGTTGCTTTAGTTGTTCCTGTTTATAATGAGGAAGAAACTGTAGAAACTTTTGTGAAAACAGTTTTTGAGAAATTAGAAGCTGAAAAAGAACATCTTGAAATTGTTTTTATTGATGACGGTTCAAAAGATCACACTATAAGCATTATTGAAAAGCTTCAACAAGAGCACAGTTGCATAAGTCTTATTAAGTTATCAAGAAACTTTGGTAAGGAAGCTGCTATGAGTGCTGCTATTGATTTAGTAACAGCAGATGCTATCGTACCAATTGATGTTGATTTACAAGATCCACCAGAGTTAGTACTAGATTTTATTAAGATCTGGCGTGATGAAGGTGTAGATAACGTTTATGGCGTACGTGAGGACAGATCGTCAGATACTAATACTAAGAGAGTATCCTCAGAAGGCTTTTACTATGTCTTCAACAAGTTATCTAACAGAATTCAAATTCCTTCAAATGTAGGTGATTTTAGACTTATCGATAGAAAGATTATCGATATTCTAAAACAGTTAAAAGAGCGTAATCGCTTTATGAAAGCTTTATACGCTTGGCCTGGTTTCACCTCAAAAGGTGTCGGTTATGTAAGACCTAAGAGAGTAGCTGGTACTACTAAGTGGAATTACTGGAAACTTTGGAATTTTGCGCTAGATGGTATTTTTGCCTTCTCCTCAATGCCACTTAGAGTATGGTCCTATATTGGTGGTTGTATCGGTTTCTTATCCTTAATCTATATGGTTTGGAACTTTGTAAAGACCATGATTTTTGGTAACGATACCCCAGGTTACACCACTTTAATCTGCGTTATTTTGTTCTTAGGTGCTATTCAGCTTATCGGCATTGGTGTCTTAGGTGAGTATATAGGAAGACTTACCCTAGAGGTAAAAGGTCGTCCTGTTTATATTGCCTCAAAGGTTACAGGACCTTTAGCAAATAGAGTTCCACAAGGCTTAAATTCTACTTGTGTAGGTGTGTCTTATAACGAAAAAACAGCTACTGTTAAAAAGGTTGCTAAAGACACAGGTGCTACACAGGATAATAAGCAAAAGACTCAAACTAAAAACTCATGAAATTATTACAAGCAATAAACACTAAGAATTATTTTGAGTTAATTCGTTTTGTTATCGTAGGTGGACTTGCAACTGTAGTTGATTTAGTAATGACTACAGTACTTGTTTTTACCACCAGTTTTCATGAGAACCTCATTACCTCAATTGCATTTATTACTGCATTTTGGGTATCTTTTTTTGGTCACAGATACTTTACTTTTAAGGCTAAAGGATCTCCTGTAGCCTTTTTTGCTTTAGCTTTAAGTACATTAGCTATCCGTAATCTAATCGTTTATCTATTAGTTTTGGCTAATATTCGTGGTTTTACCGCTTTAATTATTGCTATGGCTGTAGTGACAGTTATTACATACGTAGTAGCCAAATTTAAAATCTTTAAAAAATCATAGGGGGAGATGTGCGCATTGCCTTAGGTGTTGAATATGAAGGCTCTAATTATGCCGGTTTTCAAAGACAATCAACTTTGACCACCGTACAAGGAGAGCTTGAAAAAGCTCTATCTATCATCGCTGATGAGCCTATCTTATTACAATGTGCAGGTCGAACTGATGCCGGCGTAAATGCTACAGGTCAAGTAGTACATTTTGATGTAACTAAAGAGCGCCCTGATAGAGGCTGGGTGATGGGTACTAATGTCAATTTACCTAATGACATTGCTATTACCTGGGCAAAACATGTTGATGATAGCTTCCATGCTCGTTTTTCAGCCCGTGCTCGCAGATACCGTTATATTATTCAAAATACCCTAAACAGACCAGGCATTCTTTGCAAAGGTGTATCCATTTATCAAGGCGAATACGATATCGATTTAATGCAGCAAGCTGCAAGTTACATCATCGGAGAGCACGACTTTAGCTCCTTTAGGGCTGCTGAGGATGAAACTAAAAGCTCAAACCGTTGCGTACATTTTGTAAATGTCTCAAGAATTGGTCAATACATCATTTTTGATATTGCAGCTAATGCCTTTTTAATGCATATGGTACGCAATATCGTAGGATCTTTACTCTTAGTTGGTAATGGTACTAAAACAGTGGATTGGTTCAAACAAATGTTTGATGCAAAAGATAGAACTAAAGCAGGACCTACTGCCAAGCCTTATGGACTATATTTAGTGGATGTTACCTACCCACAGGAATTTAATCTTCCAAAAAGAGAGTGTATAGGTCCAATTTGGATGCCTTAATAATTGATAAAAATTTTTTAAGTAATAAAATAACAATAAAATATTCACCTAGGGATCGTTATGTTAAATCTTCCAAATGTACTTACCTTAATAAGATTAGGTTTAATCCCATTCTTTATTATCCTTTTCTATTGGCCAACTGATATGTCAAACTTCTATGCTGCTATTGTCTTTGTTGTTGCAGCACTTACAGATTTATTAGATGGCTACT
>CACZXZ010000061.1 GCA_902785325.1 uncultured Succinivibrio sp.
ATTTAAAACATTAGAATCCACTATTTCTGCAATCAAGATCGAGCTAGATAAATCAAGGGTTGAGAGCATTGATTTTGGATTCTAAAAGACTATTACATGAACAAAGCTCATAGCTGCGACTGGAAGCATGAATCGATAATTTAAATTCGCGCGATAGGCTACTTTGAAGTAAAAGTCTGAGATAAAAATGAACAACTTGTGCTTGCAAACAAGCTCTGTAAATTTATGGATGATTGAACAGATAGGTGGGATTATAAGCCAAAGGCTCCTTAAAGGAGCCTTTGGTTTTAAGTAACTAAAATTACTTCTTAGCTTTAGTCTCAGGCTTAGCTGGCTCTTGAGCCTTTTGCTCTTTAACGTCAACTAATTTTACGTTGAAGATTAGAACTGAGTTTGGCTTGATTAACTGACCTACAGCGCTCTCGCCATAGCCTAACTCTGAAGGAATGTATAACTCAAACTCTGAGCCAACCTTCATTAACTGAATACCCTCAACCCAACCTGGAATCATGTTATCTAATGGGAATTCAACTGGCTTCTTCTGCTCATCGAATACTGCACCATCGATGGTTGAACCACGATAAGTTACAGAGATGGTGTCACCTTTCTTAGGAGCCTTGCCTTCACCTTGAGTGATTACTTTGTACTGAAGACCAGAAGCTGTAGTTACAACACCTTCTTTCTTAGCGTTTTCTTTTAAGAATTCTTTACCTGCATTTAGGTTGTCTGATGCAGCCTTCTTAGCTTCAGCTTCTAACTTCTCTTGGATCTTTTTATCAAGATCTTTAAGAATTGTCTCAATCTCATTACGCTTTAATGATGATTGACCTTTAATACCCTCGCTAAAACCGTTGATTACAAGTTCAGTTGGTAACTCACCAATAAACTGCTCTTGACCTTGTTTTAGGTTAGCAACGTACTCACCTAAAGAAGCACCAATAGCGTAAGCTGCCTTTTGCTCAAATGTGCTATCTTTAGTTAATGCTGAAGCAGTAGCATTTGAACCATTTGCTACAACACCATTGTTTGAAATTGATACTTTGTGATCACAAGCAGTTAAAGTGCATACTAATGCTGCAACGCATGATGCCATAACTGACTTCTTTAATAACTTGTTCAAGATATACTCCAAATTCTTTATCGTATTAAATTATAAAATTCTAAAAATGTTCAAATGATCGCTCATTTAGATGAATTATTCTACCATGATTTAGCAATATCAATGAATCATTATTTATAACGCCTATTTTGGTGATAGGGACATTATACTCATATGACAATTTGCTAATACTTAGCTCATTGTCTTTTGAGCAAGTAAATAACAATTCATAGTCACCCCCACCGTATAAACAAAGCTTATTTTGGTAGTCTTCACTTAGGTTAAGTTGCTCAAATTCTAAAGCTTTAGGAAGCTTATCTACATATAGGGTGCAGCCTACTTTTGAGTGCTCTAAGATATGTTTTAAATCACCAATTAAACCATCAGAGATATCTATAGCACTTGTAGCATAAGGAACAATTGCACAGGCAAAGTCATTACGAGGTTCAATGAGCATACTCTTATTTATAAGAGTATCTTTCATACTCTCATCTACATTAACTTTGCCATAACCACAGTCAACAGCAAGTCCTGGACCACCAAGAGTGCCTGTTACATATAGGCTATCCCCAGCCTTTGCCATACTTCTTAAAAGTGCTTTACCTTTATCAACTAAACCATAAGCACTTATGGTAATAGACAACTCTCCTTTAGTGGTATTACCACCAATGAGAGGGATATTTAACTTTTTAGCTAAAGTAAATAGACCTTGTGAGAACATAGATAAAAAGTCCTCTTGAGCAGAAGGTAAAGTTAAAGACAAAGTAAAACAGTATGGCTTTGCGCCCATTGCTGCAAGATCTGAAGTGTTTACTAAAAGGGATTTGTAACCGATAAGATAAGGATCGGTACCTTTAAAGAAGTGAACGTTCTCAATTTGGGTGTCGGTGGTAATTGCTAAATGCTTATTAGATGGGATATCAATTAAAGCACAGTCATCGCCGACACCTAAAAAAACGCCTTCACCGCTATCAAAAGCGGTGAAGTATTTTTTAATAAGCTCAAATTCGCTAAGTGACACAATTATCTTTGAATGCCTTTAACAACTTTATCTAGCACGCCATTTACGAACTTGTGGCTGTCTTGCTCAGCAAATTCTTTAGCTAAGATAATAGCTTCGTTAATCACTACACGGAAAGGAACTTCCTGGCGATATAAAAGCTCAAAAGTGCCTAATCTTAAGATAGCTTTATCCACAGGATCAAGATCGTCTAATGGTCTTGATAAGTGAGGAGCAAATACAGCATCTAGCTCTTTAGAGTTAGTAGCAACACCAGTTAAAAGATCATGGAAATAACTCAAATCAGCACCTTTAACAGGCTGATCTTCTAAAAACTGTTGCTCAATCTCGGTTGGACTCATGCCGGTAAGCTGCCACTGATAAATAGCTTGCATTGCAAAATGTCTAGCTTTGTGGCGCATTGCTGGTGTTACTGAACCTTCAGTTGCATCCATTTTTCTAATCCTTGATTACTTAATTTGATTGATTACGTTAACCATCTCTAAAGCAGAAGAAGCTGCCTCAGCGCCCTTATTACCAGCGTGAGAGCCTGCTCTTTCAACAGCTTGCTCTAGAGTGTCTACAGTTAATACGCCGTTAGCAATTGGCATACCTGTTTGTAGGGTTACTTGAGTTAAACCTTTAGCACATTCATTAGCAACTACTTCAAAGTGATAAGTAGCACCACGAATTACGCAACCTAAAGCAATAATTGCATCTACCTTGCCTGCCTTTGCAAGTTTTTCACAAACCACAGGGATCTCAATAGCGCCAGGTACTCTAACTAAAGTAATGTTCTCTTCTTTAACCTCACCTTCACGCTTTAAAACGTCTAGAGCACCTTCAACTAAGCGCTCGCAGATTAGGCTGTTAAAACGAGATACTACAATGGCAAATTTTCCGTCTCTACATGGCTTATTGCCTTCGATAACATTGATAGACATAGGTTCTCCAATAGTTTATATAAAACCGTTTTTAAGTAAAGTTGAGTTAAAGTTTGACTTTTTACTCTCATCTTTACCTTCAAGTAATCTTTCTAAATATCTAGCTAAGACATCCACTTCAATATTAACCTCATGACCTTCTTCAAAGTCATCAAAATTAACTTTAGATTGTGTGTGAGGAATTAAAGTAAGTCTAAAGGTGTCATTTACAACTTCGTTAACTGTTAATGATACACCATTTACCGCAATTGAGCCTTTCATGGCGATATATCTTGATAAAGGTGCAGGTGCCTTTATCCAAATATTGTAAGCTTCATCAAGTTTAGATTTTTTGGTTACCAAACCTACGCCATCTACGTGACCTTGCATAATATGACCACCTAAGTGAGTACTTGGGGTACAAGCAAGCTCAAGATTGATTTTTTGACCTAGTTTATAGTTCTTAAAACAGGTACAAGCTACAGTCTCAGCGGAGATATCTGCATAATAACAGTTACCTGAGATCTTAGTTACAGTAAGACAAACACCGTTGTGAGCTACAGAATCACCAAGTTCAACTTTGTTTTTTAAATCAAAGTCCTCGCCTACTTCCATGATAATTTCAAAGCCACGACCTTTTTTAGTCATAGCTTTTAAAGTACCAATAGCTTGCACAATACCTGTAAACATTATCTTACCTATAAGTTAATCTTTAAGTCTTTTACATAATGTAGCATTACATCATTATTGTATTGCTTTACTTTATGTAAACGGTATTCTGATACCTTATCTAAGCTTTGAATATCATTGATAGCAAATGCAGATCTTGCACTCTTACCTAAAAGTTTAGGTGCCACAAAAGCATAAAGCTCATCTACAAAATTCTGATTGATAAAAGCACTTACTAAGGTTTGACCTGCTTCTACAAATACATGTCTTATTTGTTGTGTACCTAAGTACTTTAAAAGTGCATCTAAATCAATATGCTTATCTTTAATTGGTAGATAAAGCTTTGAGACATTCTCATTTATAACTTCACTACTTAAATACTGTTGCTCTTTTTTAGTACCAACCACAAGCAAAGTCTTACCTTCACTAAAGATTTGATATTTACTAATATCTAATCTTGCTTGAGTGTCTAACACAACTTTTAAAGGTTGTCTGATGCAAGCTTTATCAATCTTATCTAAAACCTTTTGTGACAATTCGTTATAACGAACATTCATTCTTGGATTGTCACTTATCACTGTATTAGCTGAAGTTACAATACAGTCGCACAAAGCTCTTAATTGTTGAACTTTAGCACGTGATTTCTCCCCTGTGATCCACTTACTGTCACCATTTGCTAAAGCAGTTTTAGCATCAAGGGACATACCCACTTTACAAGTTACATATGGGTAAGGACCTGTAATTGCTTTCATAAATGCACGATTTTGGAAGAAAGCTTTTTCCTCTAAAACATGCTCTACTACTTCAATACCAGCATCACGTAGGATTTTAAAGCCTTTACCATGAACTTTAGGATTAGGATCGCCAGTTGCAACCACAACTTTTTTAACTTGCATCTCTACAAGTTTTACGGCGCATGGAGGGGTTCTACCATAATGAGAGCATGGCTCTAAGGTTACATAAGCAGTCGCGCCTTTGACCTCAAAGGAAGCGTCTTGTAAAGCCATAATCTCAGCATGAGGTTGTCCTGCTTTATGGTGATAGCCTTGGCCAATCACCTTTCCATCACGGACAATAACACATCCTACCGCAGGATTTGGGTAGGAGGTGTATAAACCACATGATGCAAGTTTTAAAGCTTGCATCATGTATTTAATGTCGGTTTTGGACACTAAGTTATCTTGCATGAAAGATCTTAATCTTTGTAAACAGGGAACTTAGCGCAAAGAGCCTTAACGCGCTCACGGCACTTTAAGATTACGTCGTCGTTTTGATAGTTATCTAAAACGTCGCACATAATTGAAGCAAGCTCTTTGATCTCATTCTCCTTAAAACCACGACGAGTACATGCAGGAGTACCTACACGGATACCTGAGGTAACAAATGGAGAACGTGGCTCACCTGGAACTGTGTTCTTATTTACAGTAATAAATGCCTTACCTAAAGCTGCCTCAGCATCCTTACCAGTCATCTCTAAACCGATGAAGTCCATTAAGAATAAGTGGTTGTGAGTGCCACCTGATACAACTTTATAGCCACGCTTCATTACTTCTTCAGCTAATAACTTAGCATTAGCAACTACTTGCTTTTGATACTCAACGTACCATGGCTCCATAGCCTCTTTGAATACAATTGCTTTAGCAGCAATGATGTGCTCTAGAGGACCACCTTGAGTACCTGGGAAGATAGCTGAATTTAACTTCTTGTAGATAGCTTCGTCGTGGCAGTTTGATAGAATAAAGCCTGAACGAGGACCACCTAATGACTTATGAGTAGTTGAAGTTACAACGTGTGCATAGTCGATTGGGCTTGGGTATACACCAGCTGCAATTAAACCTGCAACGTGTGCCATATCAACTAATAAGTAAGCACCAACTTCGTCTGCGATTTCACGTAATTTCTTCCAATCTACAATGCCTGAGAAAGCAGAGAAACCACCGATAATCATCTTTGGCTTAACTTCTTTAGCAGTCTTTAAGATAGCATCGTAATCTAATTCACCTTGCTCGTTAACTTCGTAACCAACAGAGTGATAAATCTTACCTGAGAAGTTTACAGGGCAACCATGAGTTAAGTGACCACCTGAAGCTAGAGATAAACCTAAAACAGTGTCACCAGGTTGGCATAGTGCTTGGTATACAGCGTTGTTAGCTTGAGAACCAGCATGTGGTTGTACGTTTGCAAATTCGCAGTGGAATAACTTGCAAGCACGATCAATTGCTAATTGCTCTACAACATCAACATACTCGCAACCACCATAATAACGCTTTCCAGGATAGCCTTCAGCATACTTATTGGTTAACTGAGAACCTTGTGCTTCCATTACACACTTAGAAGCATAATTCTCAGATGCGATCAATTCGATATGATCTTCTTGACGCTGACACTCACCACTCATTGCAGTCCATAACTCTGGATCGTATTCTGCAATTGACTTAGCTTTATTCATGAAGCTCATGGGTATTCCTCGTTTAAAGGTAAAAGATTATTACAGGATAAGAAAAACCATAATAATCGATGATTGAAAGAAAATTTGGTGATTATATTTTAACATTATTTGTGCTTTACATCATATTTTTTGCAACATTTATTAGTGAAAATTTGCCAAATTAACACAGTGAACTTAATCTTTGAAAAGAAATTAGCCTATAAAAGTGCATTAAAATTGATATTTTTAGGCGATAATTACTTAATTTTTCGCAAATTTCACTAGTATTTAACCGTTTTTTAATAAAATTTAAGCCACTGTGTGCTAAAGATGATAAAATAGCGCAATTATTTTTTAGGAGTTAGATTTTGGCTAAATACTCAATACTAGTTGTTAACGGACCAAACCTAAATATGTTAGGCGTAAGAGAGCCTGAGATTTATGGTCATGAGACACTAAAAGATCTTGAAAAGATGCTACAAAACGTAGCAGATGAACTTGACGTAAAAATTGAGTTTTACCAGTCTAATCATGAAGGCGATATTGTCGACACAATTCAAAAATCTTATAAGAAAGTAGACTTTATCTTACTAAACGCAGGCGCATATACCCACACTAGTGTGGCTATACGTGATGCTTTAGCTGGTATTGATATGCCTTTTTATGAGATTCATATCTCTAACGTGCATAAACGAGAGGAATTTAGACATCATTCATTCTTATCGGATGTGGCTGTTGGAGTCATTGTAGGTTTCGGACTTGATGGTTATGAATTTGCCTTAAGGGGCGCTGTGCGTTACTTAGACCGTAAGCATCAAGAATAGAATCAACTAAGTTAGGATATTTTTCATGCAAATTGATATTCATAAGATAGCTAAGCTTATCGAACTTGTATCTAATTCAGATGTATCTGAGATCAACTTAAAGCAAGGCGAGGAAGAATTAAAGATCACTCGTCAAAAGGAAGTTGTTCAGGCTGTTCAAAGCGTTGTTGCAGCTGCACCTATCGCTCAAGCTCCTGTAGTAGCTCCAGCTGCACCAGCAGTTGCTCCTGCTCCTGCAGCACCAGTTGCAGCTCCAGCAGCTTCAGCTACTCCAAACGAAGCAAAGCTTATGAAGTCACCAATGGTTGGTACTTTCTACCGTTCAGCAAGCCCTACTGCAGCTCCTTTCGTTGAGGAAGGTCAAGCTGTTAAAGAAGGCGACACCCTATGCATTATCGAAGCTATGAAGATGATGAACCAAATTCAAGCTGACAGAGCTGGTGTTATCAAGAAGATTTTGGTTGAAAATGGTTCAACTGTTGAATTTGATCAACCATTATTTGAGTTTGAATAATAGATAGGTATCTTCTTTTATGCAACTTGAAAAGGTTTTAATTGCAAACCGCGGTGAGATCGCTTTACGTATTTTACGTGCTTGCCGTCAATTAGGTCTAAAGACCGTTGCTGTACACTCTACAGCTGACCGCGATTTATTGCATGTTAAGTTAGCTGATGAGGCTGTATGTATTGGTCCTGCAGCTCCTAAAGATTCTTACTTAAATATTCCATCTATTATTGCAGCAGCAGAAGCTACTGGTGCTAATGCGATTCACCCAGGTTACGGTTTCTTATCAGAAAACGCTGACTTTGCTGAGATGGTGGAAAAATCTGGTTTTATCTTCATCGGTCCTACTGCTGATACCATCCGTTTAATGGGTGATAAAGTATCTGCTAAAAAGGCTATGCAAAAAGCAGGCGTTCCTTGCGTACCAGGTTCAGCTGGCGCTTTAGGTGACGACTTTGAAGAGAACAGAGCTTTAGCTAACCAAATTGGTTACCCTATTATTATCAAGGCAGCCGGTGGTGGCGGTGGTCGTGGTATGCGTGTAGTTCGTTCAGATGAAGAATTACGCGATTCTATCGACTTAACCAAGCGTGAAGCAGATATGTTCTTCAACAACCCTGCTGTTTACATGGAGAAGTTCTTAGAGAACCCTCGTCACATTGAGTTCCAAGTTTTATCTGATGGTCAAGGTCATGCTGTTTACTTAGGTGAACGTGACTGCTCAATGCAACGTCGTAACCAAAAGGTTCTAGAAGAAGCTCCTGCACCATTTATCAGTGAAGAGCAACGTCAAACCATCGGTAGTCGTTGTGCTCAAGCTTGTATCGATATTGGCTATCGTGGTGCTGGTACTTTCGAGTTCTTATATGAAAACGGTGAGTTCTATTTCATCGAAATGAATACCCGTGTTCAAGTAGAACACCCTATTACCGAAATGATTACTGGTGTAGATATCGTTCGTGAAATGATTTCTGTATGCGCAGGTAATCCATTATCTATCACTCAAGATGATATTAAGTTAAAAGGTCACGCATTTGAGTTCCGTATCAATGCTGAAGATCCTAACAACTTTATGCCATCTCCAGGTGAGATTAAGTATTTACACGTTCCAGGTGGTCCTGGTGTGCGTTGGGATAGTCATGTATATCAAGGCTACAAAGTTCCACCTCACTACGACTCTCTAGTTGGCAAGCTAATTGTTTATGATGATAATCGTGAATTAGCTCGTTTACGTGGTCTAGAGGCTTTAGATGAGCTTGTACTAAATGGAATTAAGTCAAATATTCCATTACACAAAGATCTTTTAACAGATCCGGTTGAGATCAAAGGTGGCGCAAGCATTCACTACCTAGAGCAAAAGCTAGAAGCTAAAAAAGCTTAATTTCAATTCTTTAAGAAAACGGATCTTCTGATCCGTTTTCATTTTTTATCTCTACCCAAACCTCTCAACTTCTCGATAATCCTTAAAGCCAAGTATCTTCATGGTAAGTAATTCTCTTTGTGCTTGTAAAATAGTCATAATATAGCTATAAAAAAGAATTAATTCAGATAAAGATAGTTCTGTTTCTTGCTAAAATACACTATTAGAGGCGGATCTAGATATTGATAGAGGAGAAAGTAATGGAAACCAAATATGTTATTCCTTATGGAGATGCATCATTTGAAACTTTCAACAAAGAGAATGTAGCATTTGTAGATAAAACAGAATATATCAATATCTTAGACAAATTAAATACTAAATATCCTATTCTACTAAGACCACGCCGTTTTGGTAAAACTACATTCGTAAAAATGCTACTTTGCTTTTATGATATTTCCTATAAAGATAAGTATGACGAAATATTTAAAGGCACAAAAATCCTTGAGATGAATTTACCATCTCATAATACTTATCATGTCATTAAGTTTGATTTCTCTGGTATATCAGGCACTGATACTGTTTCTCTAATTACAAACTTTAATCACAAACTAGCAGAAGCATTTACTAATTTTAATCGCAGATATCCTGACTTTAACTTTAACTGTGAGCAAGTAGAGTTATCTCCAAGTGCATTTATTGGAAAATTCTTTAGCCATTATGAAATGTACGCCAAAGCAAAAAATTTATATATCCTAATAGACGAATACGACAACTTTGCAAATGACGTATTAAGTAACGACAGAGACTTATTTAAAACTATTACTCAGTCTAATGGATTTTTAAAAGACTTTTATAAATGCATCAAAACCTTTACTGATAATGTCGTAGCAAAGACATTTATCACAGGTGTTTCTTCAGTTTCTTTAGATTCATTAACCTCTGGTTTTAACATTGCCAAGAATGTAACTTGTGATCCTAGATTAAATGAATTTGCAGGCTTTACTAAAGACGAGCTTATAGGGTTAATTGAAAAGTTAGTAGACACTAAATTAAACTCTACTGCTGATGCTATAGCTGAAAACATGAGAAAAGCTTATAACGGATATGCTTTCTGTCCTGAGGCTACACATACTCTGTTTAACGCCTCAATGTGTTTAAATTACTTAGACTATATAAGTGTTAGAAACAGACTTTATGAGCCAGAGAATATTGTAGATACAGCCTGTGGCTATGATACTAGCAAGATAGCTGATATCTTTAAATATTCTCAAGAATATATCCTCAATGAAATCATTGATGACTACTACACTAAAAATGAATTTGTGATAGGCAAATTAGCTGAGAGTATC
>CACZXZ010000062.1 GCA_902785325.1 uncultured Succinivibrio sp.
AAATCTCACTCAATTTCTGATGAGGTTTTGGATAAATTGATGCCATGGTACATGGCTCAGAAATAATAGGTCAGAAATTTAATTCTGACCATTTACGAATTTAGATTACGATGTCTTCGTTGATTTTTTTATTGGAGACATTTATGACTTTACAACAGATCGTTAAGGTAAGTATCTTATCTTCTGCTTTATTTGTAATAGGTTGCTCTTCTCAAACTACTGAGCCTACAGTTACACAAGTAAAAGCACCTACTACAATGACACCATCCCAAAAAGCTAATCCTTTAGCAACTCATGGTGTAGTTACCTCACCAAATTATCTAGCAACTCAAGCTGGTTTAGAAGTATTAAGAAAGGGTGGTAATGCTATTGATGCAGCCATTGCAACCGCAGCTACACTAGCTGTTGTTTATCCTCAAATGTGTACTTTAGGTGGTGACAATTTTTGGCTCATTTATGATGCTAAAAAAGGAGTGATTAAAGCCTTAAATGCCTCCGGTAGAGCAGGTGAAAAAGCTACCATTGATTTTTACAAATCCAAAGGTTTTGAAAAGATCCCATCTCGTGGTTATTATGCAGCTAATACAGTACCTGGGGTAGTGTCAGGATGGGATGAAGCTTATCAATATTCTGTAAAAGTTTTAGGTACCAAATATAAATGGAGTGAACTCTTTAGCTCACCAATTGAATATGCTCAAAATGGCTTTCCTGTAAGTACCTCTCTAAACTATTGGACTTTGATTGATATTGATCCAAGTGATACTGAATTTAGAGATTTACAACGTTTTGACGAATTTAAACGAGTATTTTTAAAGAATGGCAAAGATGCCTACGATGTTGGTGAAGTATTCAAGCAAAGTGATCTTGCAAAGACCTTAAAGTTAATAGCTAAAAAAGGCGCTAAGGAGTTCTATCAAGGATCAATTGCTAAAAAGATAGTAGCAGATCTAAGTGCTCATGATGGTATGTTAAGTTTAGCTGATTTTAAAAATCACAAGGCAAATTGGGTAGATCCTATTCATGTAAATTATCGTGATACTGTAGCCTACAACTTTCCTCCTAATACTCAAGGTATGGCATCTCTTGAGATCTTAAATGTATTAAATAACTTTGATGTGAAAGCTTTAGGTGAAGGTAGCGCAGACTACTATCATGTAATCATCGAAGCTACCAAGCAAGCTTTTGCAGATAGAGATAAGTACTTAACAGATCCTGAATTTGCAGATATCCCTCTTGATAAGTTATTGTCTGTAAATCACGGTAAAGAGCAGGCTGCAAGAATTGATATGCAAAAGGCTGCTACAAAAGTTGAGCCACTTGATCCTAAAGGTGACACCATTTGGTTAGGTGTAGTCGATAAAGATGGTAATGCAGTATCCTTAATTCAAAGTATCTACCACGATTTTGGTTCAGGTATTGTAGCTAAAGATACTGGTGTAATTTTACAAAACAGAGGTTCATTCTTTAGCCTTGATCCTAAGCATGTAAATGCACTAATGCCTCATAAGAGAACATTCCACACTTTAAATCCAGCTATGCTTTTAAAGAACGGTAAGCCTTATTTAGTATATGGCACTATGGGTGGAGAAGGTCAGCCTCAAACTCAAGCTGCTATTGCAACTCGTGTAGTTGATTTTGGTATGACTCCACAGGAGGCTATCAACGCTCCACGTTGGTTATATGGTAGAACTTGGGGAAAGGCTTCTAACGATTTAAAGATGGAAGGGCGTATTCCAAAGAGTGTATTAGATGAGCTTGTAAAAAGAGGTCATCCTGTAAAAGCTGTTGACGATTTTACAGATACTATGGGACACGCAGGTGCAATTTTGGTAAATCAAGAAGCTGGCGTAATGCAAGGTGGTACCGATCCTCGTGGTGATGGCTTAGCTGCTGGTTACTAATTAAGATTTATACTTAGTAAACCTTGGAAACAGCTCCTTTTATCGGAACTGTTTCCTTTATACAAGTTATCTAATTTAGAAGGAGAGATTCAAGATAACAGGTAAATTATATGTCCTTCTTTCTTTACTGGTTAAACACTATGGTAAAAAGCTTTTAGTTTTTTTCTCTTAGTTTTAAAATTTCTCAATTACACAACTATGCTCTTTACTCTTAGAGTTGTAGTTGATGCCTACTAAAATGATGTTATCTGTTTTTTCTTGTACTTTATGTAGGTAGTTGCGCTCTTTAATTTGTGCTACAGCATCATCTGCACTGCCATCCCACTTAAGCTCAACAACAATTGCTGGATATTCATCAAGATATTCTATTCTTGGAATATAGACTATATCAGCATAACCTTTACCTGATGGATATTCTCTTATAGATGGCTCGTAATAATCTAAACTTGCTATGTAGGCATAATCGACAGTAATAGCTAAAGAGTTTTCGTTATTGTATTGAATGATAGGAATTCTGTGCTCATGAATATCAGCTATTGTATCTGCAACAAATTTTGTGTCACCTAAAATTGTCTTGATTAAAACTTCTCTTGATTGTTTGATGTAATCTACAATACCGCCTTTTTTAGCTTTTAAAACTCCATGCACTATTTCATTTTTAACTTCTAAATTAGGTATGTAAATTTTTCTTGTACCTTCGTTATAGGTTAAATAACCTAAATGGATAAGGTAGGTAATAGCTTTCTCTCTATCATCAATTTTAGTTAAATCATTATTGTATTGTGAGAAATCAAAACCTTTAATAGATCCTTTAGAAATAAGATCTATAAAATCGTCTCTTAAACCTTTAAAATTTGATTCAATCAAAAAAGAGACATCTTCAAAAGCTGCTGTTTGTGTCCAATATGACTTAAAATTCTGCTTAATAATTGAGGTTACCACAGAATTTGGATTAAACATGTGATAGCTATCTATCACATAACCATCGTACCACTCTTTTACCTTTTCAAAGGATATATCGGTCTTTGTACATAAGAAACTTACTTCTTCTTCAGTAAAACCATAATATCGGCTAAACGGTTTTGAGTCTAACATAGTATATTCTTTAAAATTATTTAAAGCCGATTGAGATTTATATCTTGCTAAAGGTAATATACCAGTTATGTATGCTAGAGATATGAATTTTTTTTGTGATTTTTCACCTTTAAAAAGGCCTCCTAAAAACTCAATATATTCTTTTTCTAGCTTTTTATTATGGCTACAATCTCTAAAAACTGCATCCCACTCATCGATGATGATAATAAAGCTTAATCCTTGTTGCAGGTTTAATTGTCTTAAAGCATAAGGAATATTTCTTTGAGCAAAGGTGCTTTGAAACTCTTCTTCAAGTTCTTTTATGACACCTTCAGTGATAAAACTTAATACAGTGTCTGCATTATTGTTATTAAGTCTTATCTCTTCTTGTATATCAATCCAAATAACATGGTGCTTGTTTAAATGCTCTAGATAAGAAGGATCTTTAGCTATATTTAAATTGTCAAATAAAGTCTTTGAATCACAGCCTTTTGAATAATAGGCATTCATCAAAGATGTCATCATAGACTTTCCAAATCGTCTAGGTCTAGATACACAAATAAACTGATCATTTGAATTTATACAAGTATTGAAAAAGCGAACAGCATCACTCTTATCCACAAATATGCTATTTAATGACTTTTGAAAATCTACGTTATCTGAATTTAGATAATAGCCCATGATTAAATCCTAATTTCGTAATTCTTTAGTACTATTGTATGTCATTAATAGTATTCTTTTGAATAAAAAAAGCACCACTTAAAAAGTAGTGCTTTCTCTTTTTTAGTTTAATTGATTATAAGGTTGCGCCTAATTCCTGACGGATATAAGCACCAGCACCTAATAAACCAGCATCCTGAGCTGAGATTACATAAACAGGGATCTTCTTTAGAGTGTCTGAGTAACGACCCTTGTTTTCAAAGTTTGCTCTGAAGGTTGAATTCTTGAAGTATTCAACAAAGCGTGGAACGATACCACCAGCGATGTAAACACCACCACGAGATAAAATGTTAACTGCTAGGTTAGAACCAAATACACCCATTAAAGCGCAGAATTGATCAACTGCTTCTTTACAATCTGGGCATGGATTTGCAGCAAAAGCACCACTAGTTACATCACAAGGTTGTACATCTTTAACCTCATGACCGTTTAAGGTAGCAATTGACTTGTATAGATTTACAAGACCTTGACCTGATAGTAAACGCTCTGCTGAAACGTGGTCAAATTGCTTACGTAATTCTTTTACGATAGCATCTTGACGATCTGTTGTGGTAGATACATATACGTGACCACCTTCAGATGGTAGAGGAGTCCACTTGCCACCAGCTTTAACTAAGTAGCCAACACCTAAACCAGTACCTGCGCCATAGATAGCCTTAGGAGCATTGTCATCAATAGCTTCAGTGCCACCAATCTTTTCCATTTGATCAATAGAAATAGCGGTAGTACTCATAGACATTGCAGTAAAGTCGTTAATGAAGATTAAATCCTTTAATCCAAGATTTGCCTTCATTTGAGAAATAGAGAATTCCCATGGGTTATTGGTCATCTTGATGTAATCGCCATTTAATGGACAAGCAATAGCGATACAAGCATGATCAAATTGAGCATTAACTTCTTGTCTGTATTTAACAATAACCTTTTCTAAAGACTCATTCTCAACTGAAGAATAGATCTTAGTGTTAGATAAAGTACCATCTGCTAAATTTACTAGTGATAGACGTGCGTTAGTACCACCAACGTCACCTACTAGAGCTACACCTTGAAGCTGACTCATTTTAACCTCTGAAATTTAAAACCAAATATAATCGTTTGACTTACTTAATCGTGTAAAAAGACTTGCTAAATTCACTGTAAAAAATGATGTTATTTCTAACTTAAAATTACAGCTAATTAGCTTTTAAAACATAAGTCCGTTAAGGCTTGTATTTTAGCTTAATTAAGTAAAAATTGATATGTAAATTTTGATAAGCAAACCACCAAAATTAAAAAAATGTTCAGTGGTGGTTGTGATGTTTGATTAAAAATGAAAGTTTTTAACAATGTTCTTTTGAAGAACTATGAAAAAGCTTTTTTAGTGAGGGAATTTTGTGACTTTATTTGCAGAAAGCTAAAGGTTAAAAGCATAAAATCCTGAAAAGTGAAAGTGGAGTAATTGAGTTAATCGTAAGTTATGAGCATGTATATTCAAGAAGAGTATTTTGTTGCTTATTTGAAAACTATTCGAAAGCTCAGCAGAAGCTCTGTAAAACATTATCTTGATGCAATCAAAAAGATTTCCTCTATTCTCAAGGAAAAACAGCTAATCAATGATTCTCTATACGAAATCGTTGACTTAGATAGATTAGACGAGATTAGGGATCTGCTTCGTCAAGATGACTATTTTGTTGCCTTAGACTCACAAGGCCACCAAATGTATAGTTCTGGCTTTAACAATTATTACAGATTTGCCAGTGCTTCAGATTTTGAGAATATTGGTCGTAAGATAGAACTTCTAGATTCTGTAAAAGCACCAGCACCTCAAATTCTTCAAACAAGACAAACTTATAAAAGATCATCAATTTTAGCAAAGCAGTCAATTGTAGTAGCTAATTACAAGTGCGAGCTATCTTCTTCCCATAATACGTTTATAGCTAAATCTACTAATCATCCATACATGGAAAGACATCATTTATTACCACTCAGTCAGCAACACAATTTCAAAACAAGTTTAGATGTTTATGCCAATATAATTTGCTTGTGTCCTATCTGTCATAGGCTTTTGCACTTTGGAACTGATAAAGACAGAATACAAGCAATATCTAAGCTTTATGAAAAAAGAGAGTTTAGATTAGAAAACAGCGGAATAAAGATCACTAAAAATGATGCTATTGAATTAGCAATGTCATAATCAAATTAGAGTAAGTTATAGATAATAAATGACTCTAAAGTTATTCTTTCTTTAGTTCTTCTTTTAATTTTCCAATCAAGCTTATATCAGCAGGA
This sequence comes from uncultured Succinivibrio sp., assembly GCA_902785325.1. Lineage (GTDB taxonomy): Bacteria > Pseudomonadota > Gammaproteobacteria > Enterobacterales > Succinivibrionaceae > Succinivibrio. The sequence goes on from CACZXZ010000062.1 coordinate 5,961, forward strand.
AGCCAGTCAACAGTATCTAGTTCATTTGCTGATAACCACTTTGCAGCCTCGTGCTCTTTTAAAGTTAAATTTCCATCTTTAATTGAACAAATAAAGCAGTCCATAGATAAATGGAAAGTAGGGTAGTCATACTCAACAGTATCGAAGTATTTTTCTACCTTAATAGTGGTATCTAATTCTTCTTGAATTTCTCTTACAATGGCAGCTTCTGCTGTTTCATTTTGTTCAATCTTTCCACCAGGAAATTCCCAACCGTCTTTAAATTCGCCATAGCCACGTTGAGTTGCAAAGATCTTGTCATTGTTAACGATAATAGCTGCTACTACCTTTATTGTTTTCATGATTTTACCTTCAATGAACCTTTCTAAATGAACGATATTATACCTGAGTTGCAACAGTCTGATTTTGCCAATTTAAAGACAATTCAAATTAATTTCTTATTGAAATTGCTATAAATGCAATTATGACCTGGTAGAATAGCCCTTATAAAGATAGGCTTTTTGTCAAGGTTAATGTAAATGTCTCAATCATCATTTGTATGTAATCGTAGCTCTCAAAAGGTATTTGATACTCTTGTTAATCAATTATCAACTTGCTCTGAATTTAAAATGAGTGTTGCCTTTATTACCTACGGTGGTTTACAAATCCTGCTTGACACTTTTAAACAGTTAGAAGATAACAATATTAAAGGTGAGATATTAACCTCTACCTACCTTCATTTTACTCAACCTAAAGCCCTTGAAAAATTAGCAAGTTTTAAGAATATTTCCCTAAAAATCTTTGTTCCAAATGAGGATTTTGGTTTTCATACCAAAGGCTATTTATTCAAAACTGATGATAATGACAACAATTCAAAATGGACTGTTTTAATAGGTTCTTCAAACATTACTGCTTCAGCTTTAAAGTGCAATATGGAGTGGAATGTTCTAAACAGTGAGAATAAGGGGACAAATGACGCTGATAAAGATAACTACACACAAGATGTTTTAAGTGAATTTGAAAAACTTTGGGAAAGTGAATTTGCTAAAGACTATTCAACAGAGTTCCTTTTAGCTTATAGAGACTATCTTAAGAATCATCCAAAGGTAAGCTCTGAGAATAAAGAATTATTTGCTTATGATGAAACCATAAGACCAAATAGAATGCAGCAAGAGGCAATTATAAAGTTAGATGCCTTTAGAAAAAATGGTGAAAGAAAAGCTCTTGCAATTGCAGCTACAGGTAGTGGTAAAACTTACATGAGCGTTTTCGATGCTATGCAGTTTAATCCTAATAAATTGTTGTTTATTGTGCATCGAGATCAGATCCTAAATAAGGCAAAAGAATCTTTTGATAGAGTGTTAGCTCCTTGTTTTAAGGATAATTACACTTCAGGTTTTTTTAACTCAAGAGAAAGAAACACTTCGGCAAAATACATTTTTGCTATGAAAGAGTCTTTAGCTAAGAATCTAGAGCAATTTTCAGAAGACGCCTTTGACTACATTGTAATTGATGAGGCTCATCATGCTACAAGTGCTGGTTATAAGCAAATCTTAGATTATTTTAAGCCTAAGTTTTTATTAGGCTTAACTGCAACTCCTGAGCGTTGTGATAGTGGTGATGTCTTTAGCTTATTTGATAATAATGTAGCAGTCGAGATAAGACTTAGAGATGCGTTGTACTACGATTTAGTTTGTCCTTTCCATTATTTTGGCATTACAGATGCTGATGGAATTGATTACACAAAACTTAAAAAAGCACCAGGTGAAGAAGGATATCTTGACGAAGTTGCCAAGTTGTTGATGGTATCAAGACGTGTCGACTACATTATTGAAAAGTTAAAGTTCTATGATCACGATGGTGATGGTAAAGCTAAAATTCTTGGTTTCTGTGCTAATACTGAACATGCTAAATACATGGCAGACGAGTTTAATAAGCGCTTATCTCCAGATAAAAAAGATTTTGCAGTAGCTCTTTTAGGAGCTGATAGTCCTGATGTTAGAGATAAGTACGTTAAAAAGTTAGAAGATGATAATGATCCTCTAAATGTAATTTTTACAGTGGATATCTTCAATGAAGGTGTTGATATTCCATCAGTTAATACCATCTTGATGTTAAGACCAACAGCATCTCCAATTATTTTTGTGCAGCAACTTGGACGTGGTCTTAGAAAATTACCTAACAAGGAATTTGTTACAGTATTAGACTTTATCGGTAATTACCAAAAGTCATTTTTAATGGCGATAGCCTTAAATGGAAAGACCAACTACGATAGAGATTCCTTAAAAGTTGCAGTAAAAAACAACTTTGCAGATATTCCTGGTAGTACTCATATCTACATGGATAAGATCTCCAAAAAACAAATCCTAAAGCAACTCGAGCAAGAAAAATTCTATTCAAAAAAATATCTAAGGGATAACTATTTCTCCTTTAAAAAGATCAATGGCAACAAAATACCAATGCTTACTGATTATCTAAAGCAAGATGGTGCATATGATCCTTTGAACTTTACCAAAACAAGTTATTCAACCTATTTTGATTTTGTAAAGGATGTGGAGTTTAAGAATAATCAAGAACTTCCATTATTAGTTGAGCCTGTAGGTGAAGCCCTTTTAAAGTTTATTCATAACCTTTTACTACCAGCTAAACGTCCTTATGAGTTTGTGACTTTAAAGGAATTATTTAATGCTAAAGAGCATCAATTAAAGGTAGGCGATATTTTTGCAAGATTAGACAAATACATCGAAGATCCATCAAAAGCAACTTTTGATGCTTCAGTAAACTTCTTATGTGGCGCTAATTTTGATGCAAATGAGTTTAAGTCATATCAACACATCATGCTTCAAAAAGATGGAGATACGCTTTCATTAAATCGTTCTGTTATTGAGTTTTTAAATAATCAACACAACTTAAAAGAATGGGTAAAAGACGCTTTAGAGTATGGTTTAAGACGCTATGAAGCAGAGTTTGGAACGATAAATTATGGAGTTCCTTTCTTTAAACTTCATGCAAGATATTCTATGAGAGATACTGCTTTACTGTGTAATTATGAAAAAACTCATTCAGCTATTAGAGGTCAAGGTTTATTTACTTCTTTAAAGAGAGATTACTTACTCTTTGTCGATTTATATAAAGAAGAAGGAATTAAAGAATCTATCAACTATGATGATTACTTTGTCTCTTCAAAAGAGTTCCATTGGCAGTCTCCTAATAGCACAAAGCAAGATTCAGAAATTGGTAGTAACTTAATCAATAATGTTGATAATAAAGTAAATCTGCATCTTTTTGTAAGAAAATATCCAAAAGTTGAAAATGTTACTGCAACTTTTGTATATGTAGGTAAAGTTAACACAATTAAAGGATCTGCTAAAGGTAATAAGCCAATCTCCATGAATTTTAGGTTAGAAAATGAGCTTCCTTCAGAACTGTACGAGGAGTTAACTACCTAAATCCCCATGCATAATGTAGAGTATACACGGGGATAGATCATAAATGGGTGGCGTAAGACCAACTAGTTATTTATGATCTAGGAAGTTGACTG
>CACZXZ010000063.1 GCA_902785325.1 uncultured Succinivibrio sp.
TTGCAACATACTAAATGAAGTTCATTTAGTATGTCCAAATAAAATCATGAAGAATGTCTTCAGAAAATGCTTTACTCAAGCTTTAGTTAATGAAACCACCGAATAAAAAGCACAGAAGTTTGACGTTAAGAACATGAAATTAGGTCTTGCTGATGTGCAAGATTTCATGGATTCTGTACAGCAATACTTCCTATTAAGAACTACCCATCAGCATCTTTTACATATGTCTGAAGCTTACCTTGTAGGTGTGATTAAAGCTAAATTAGAAAGTGAGCCTACCTTGGCTAGTTTTGAAGAGCTAGTTATCCATGTTCCAAATCAAGGCGAGAAGTTCGTAGATTTACTGATAGATAACAAGAAAGGTACTTGCTACCTTTTTGAGTTTAAGTTTTACTCAAAAAACAATACTCTAAAGCATCCAAATATCTTACAAGAAAAAATTGCTGAGGCTACAGCTCAGATTAACAGCTATAAGACTGCAGTTGAATTTAAAGGCAAGATAGTATACAGCTACATTGTTATTTTTGAAGCTGCAAACTTAGTACACTTTGAGCAATGCTGATTCTTTTCAGACCAAATTGACAATTAGCCAATATATCTTGCGTGTGGTAAAATTACTCAAATTTTTTTGCTTATAGCTATTATTTTTTCATTAGGACTTAGCAATGCGTACAAGTCAATATTTAATTTCTACTTTAAAAGAAGATCCCAAAGAGGCTGCGGTTGAAAGCCATCGCCTTATGTTACGTGCAGGCATGATTAGACAAATTGCCTCAGGTGTTTACACATGGTTACCTACTGGTATGAGAGTTTTATCTAAAGTTACCAAGATTGTTCGTGAAGAAATGGACAAAACTGGCGCTTTAGAAATCGCTATGCCAATGGTACAACCTGCTGAACTTTGGAAAGAATCAGGTCGTTACACCAAATACGGTCCTGAGTTATGCCGTTTTAAGGATAGAAAGGAAAATGAATTTGCTTTAGGTCCTACCCACGAGGAAGTTGTAACAGATATTGCTAGAAGAGAGATCAAGTCAGCAAGACAACTACCTTTGTGCTTATACCAAATTCAAAACAAATTCAGAGATGAAATTCGTCCTCGTTTTGGTGTTATGCGTGGTCGTGAATTCTTAATGAAGGATGCTTATTCTTTCCACATGGATAAAGCATCTTTAGAAAAGACTTACAACGATATGTACAACGCATACTCAAATGTATTTACTCGTATGGGTCTTGAGTTCCGTCCTGTAGAAGCCGACACAGGCTCAATTGGTGGAAATCACTCTCACGAATTCCAAGCTTTAGCTGAAGCTGGTGAAGATACTATTGCTTGGTCTGACGGTTCAAGTTATGCAGCTAACATTGAAATGGCTGAAGCTTTAGCACCAAACATTCAAAGAGAAGCTCCTAAAGCTGATTACAGTGAAGTTGCAACCCCAAATTGTCATACTGTTGATGAAGCTGCAAAGGCACTTGGCATTCCATCAGAGCAAGTATTAAAGAGCTTAATCGTTCGTGGTCAAAAAGATGAAGATGGTAAGTATCAGTTAGTAATGATCTGCTTACGTGGCAACCACGAATTAAATGAAGTTAAGGCTATTCACATTGATGGCATTAACGATCCATTAGAGATGGCTACAGAAGAAGAGATCAACGAATTTGTAGGCGCTCATACTGGCTCTTTAGGTCCTGTAGGCTTTAAAGGTCGTATCCTAGTAGATAGAGCTGCCGACAAGATGTCTAACTTTGCTTGTGGTGCTAACAAGACTGGTTACCACTTAATCAATGTAAATTGGGATAAAGATATTCAAAATTACGAAGTATTTGACTTACGTAATGTTGAAGACGGTGATCCAAGCCCTGATGGTAAGGGTACCTTACACCTACGTAAAGGTATTGAGGTAGGTCAAGTATTTATGTTAGGCACTAAGTATTCAGAAGCTATGAAAGCTACTGTAAAAGATGCTAACGGTAAAGACGTACCTATGATCATGGGTTGTTACGGTATCGGTGTAACTCGTGCTATTGCAGCCGTAATTGAGCAACACCACGACGATAGAGGTATCGTATGGCCTGAGAGCATCGCTCCATTTAAGGTTGCAATTGTAGCTATCAAACTTTCAAAGAGTGAAGCTGTAGCAAAAGAAGCTGAAAAGCTATACCAACAGCTGCAACAAGCTGGCGTAGATGTTTTATTTGACGACAGAGACGAAAGACCTGGTGTAATGTTTGCGGATATGGAGCTTATCGGTATTCCTCACATCATTACTATCGGTGAAAAGAGTCTAAACGACGGCTTTATTGAATACAAGCTAAGAAAGACTGGAGTTAAAGAGAACATTAGCGTAGACAATGCTCTTGAGACTATCCTTTCAAAATTAGAGAAGTAATATGAGTAGCAGCGTAAGTTCCCTTGTAGAACAATGTCATAAAACTGCCAATTTGGCAAAAGATGGCTGTCCTGCAGCCACTTACGCTGCTCTATCCCCTCTTTTAGAAAAAATTGTTGAAAAAGCAACTGAGAATAACAACACCGACTTTATTCTCAATATCAACAGCATCATTAAAGAAATCTTAAATGCTCAAGCAAAAGACGATTTAATTAGAATCGCTGACTTTTTAGATTTTGAGATGGTGTACCTACTCAAAACTTACCACTAAGCAAATAAAATCAATCTAATACAATGCAATTTGTGTATAGCAAATAATATTTATCTATCTTTGTAAAGAGCATTTTGTGGCTTTCATCCCCACAGCAAGCTGTGGGGTTTTCGCCACTGTTATGTAAACGTCCATTTACCGCCTACAAATGATTAATACTCTGATGTATATGCTTTTTGAAGTCTATTGAGTTCTTTTTGTCTATCAAAAATCATCATAAAACCTTAAATTATTTTTAGCTATATCTATTAAATTTTTGGACTTATAGCTAAAAATAAATGAAAGATGAATGATTTAAAGCTCTAGCAAGGAGGATAAGGGGTAGGGTGTGCTAGAGCTTTAAAATTGGTTAGATGATTTCTAGTTTGCCATCGATGGCGCCAGCTTTATCTAAGGCTTCTAAAACTGACATTAAATCACCTGGAGCTAAACCTACTTGGTTAATTGCTCTTACTAAATCGTCTAAGGTTGCACCTGTATCTAGTTTAAACATGTTGCCTTTTTTCTCAGTTACATTGATAGCACTATCAGGTACTACAGTAGTCTGACCTTGAGAGAAACTGTTAGGCTGTGACACTCTTGGATCTTCAGTTACTGTAACAGTAAGACCACCATGAGTTACAGCTACAGGTTTTAATTTAACATTGCTGCCAATTACAATAGTACCAGTACGAGAATTTACTACGATACGAGCTGAATTCTCACCTTGCTCAATTTCAATATTCTCAAGCAAAGATAGATAAGCTACTCTCTTTGAAGGATCACGTGGTGCACTTACTCTAATAGAAGCTGAATCCTCAGCTACTGCAGTGCCATCACCGTAAACTTCATTTACAGCATCTACTACATTCTTTGCAGTAGTAAAGTCTGCTCTATTTAAGTTAAATACAAATGAATCTGTTTGAGAGAAATTGTCTAATACTTCTCTTTCAACAATGGCACCGTTAGCAATTCTACCTACTGTTGGAGTATTAACTACTACTTTAGAGCCATCAGCACCTTCAACACCTAAACCACCTACAACTAATGAGCCTTGAGCAATAGCATATACATTACCATCCACACCACGTAACATGGTTTGTAGTAAGGTACCACCACGTAAGGAGGAAGCTTCACCAATGGCGGATACTGTAACGTCAATTGTTTGACCTACTTTTGAAAAAGGTGGTAAGGTTGCATGAATGGCAACTGGTGCTACATCTTTAATCTTTAAGCTTGTAGATTCATCAATCTTAATACCAAAATTATTAAGCATAGATCTAAAGCTTTGCTCAGTAAATTTTGAGTTCTTCTCACCAGTTCCAGCAAGGCCTACGACCAAACCATAACCTAACAGTTGGTTTTCACGAATGCCTTGAATGGAAGCGATATCTTTAAGTCTTGCTGCTTGCACATTAGTGATAGACATTGAGCAGAGCACACAGACGCTTAGCACAATGGCTTTAATAAACTTTTTAATATACATAGCAACGCTCCTAAACTTTTAGAAGAAGATGTTAAATGCACTGTTGAATAAACGGGATAAGAAACCGCGCTCTTGAGTATCAGCAAAATCACCAGTACCACCATATTGAATTCTAGCATTGGCAATACGTTGTGAGGACACTGTATTGTCTGAGCTAATATCAGATGGTCTAATTAAGCCTGATACACGCACATACTCATTACCGTTGTTAAGCATTAACCACTTCTCACCTTGTACTTGAAGGTTTCCGTTTGAGTAAACCTTAACTACACTAACAGAAATTTGACCTTTTAAACTATTAGATTGATCAGCTTTAGCTTTACCTGAAAAATCATTTGAGTTACTTGAACTTAAAGTTGGTGTCAAATCTTTGTAATGCACTTTCTTACTTGCAAGAGTTATGCCACCGTAGTTATTGTTACCTTCTTTCTCAAGGTTAGTATTTGCATTCTTTGAAGCTTTGGTGGATTCCTCTAGAATTACTGAAATGATATCACCAACTTTATGAGCTGAAGTATCAGAGTAAATACCATTGTTCAAAGTATAAGCGTTATAAATACCACCAGTTGGAACAGCTTGAGTATACTCCTCCTCTGGTAGAGCAGGAGCAAAATTAGGATCATCTGGCTTTGGTGAGAAAGTATCTAAAGCACAACCTTGTAACCAAATAACCTGAGCTAATGCTAATGATAAAACAACCTTTTTCATATCCCTACCCCCACTTTAACTTAGACTGACTGAATCAATGAACCCATCATTGAATCTACAGTAGTTAATACTTTTGAATTCATTTCGTAAACACGCTGCGCTTGAATTAAGTTTACTAACTCCTCTGTTACCTTTACGTTTGAGGTTTCAAGCATACACTGACGAATTACACCCATACCGTCTTCACCACCAATACCTTGAATAGGAGCACCAGAGGCTGAAGTTTCTAAGTACAAGTTGTCACCAATAGACTCAAGACCTGTTGGGTTAATAAAGTCAGTGACGGTAATTTGACCTAATTCTTGAGAGGTAGTACCGTTAGCTAAAACTACTGATACTTGACCATCACGACCTACAGTCATAGAGGTTGCATTCTCAGGAATTTGGATTTGTGGTAATAATGGATAACCTTCACCTGAGGTTACAATAGTACCTTCCTCATTCTTAGTAAACTGACCATTACGAGTATAAGCTGTGGTACCATCAGGTAATTCAATCTCAAAGAAACCTCTACCTTGGATCATTAAGTCAAAGGAGTTATCTGTAGTTTCTACATCACCTTGAGAATGTTGTCTTTGGGTAGCTACAACCTTAGCACCAGCACCAATCATTAAACCTTCAGGTAAATAGCTGTCAGCAGAAGATCTACCACCTGGTTGATTGATCTTTTGGTATAAAAGATCTTCAAAAATTGCTCTGCCACGCTTAAAACCTACAGTTGAGGCGTTAGCAAGGTTGTTAGATGTTACAGAGATATTAGTCTGCTGTGCATCAAGTCCTGTCTTACTTATCCATAATGCGGGGATCATATGTTACTCCTTGCTAGTTGTAGCTTAATAAAGTATTTTGTCTTTCATCCATTTGATTAGCAGTTTCCATCATCTTTACTTGAGTGTCATACTGCCTTTGAATACGAATTAAGTTAGTTAATTCTTCAACTGGATTTACATTAGATGACTCAAGCATGCCTTGACTTACTTGAACGGAATTGTCTTGATCTAAAGCAGAGCCATCAATGTTTCTAAATAAACCGTCATAACCTTTTTCAATCTTGGTGTAATCCTCAGGTTTAACAAGCTTAATTCTTGCAAACTCTTCAATTACGTTAGCATCACCACCTTGTGGTCTGCCAGAAATTACACCATCTTTACTGATGATTAGATCTTCAATTTGAGGTGGTAAGACGATAGGTTCACCACCATCTGACAATACAGGTAAACCAGTAGTAGTCTTTAAAGTACCATCTACATCGATTTGTAAATTACCAAATCTGGTATAAGCCTCATTGCCTTCTTTATCGTTTACTGCTATAAAACCGTCACCTTTAACTGCAATATCTAAATTGCTACCAGTAGTCTCAATAGCACCACCGTCAAAGTTGTAACCAGGACGCTCGGTCATAGCAAAAGCTCTTGTTGGATATGCATTGGCAAACACAGACATTGCTCTAGTGTTTTCAAAGTCTGCCTTAAAGCCTGTGGTGTTAGCATTTGCTAAATTGTTGCTACGTACACTAATGCTATGGAAGTTTTCCTTAGCACCTGACATTGCAACCCACAATAATTTATCCATTTTATCCTCCGGAAAATTGACTTTTCCCTAATCTGAATAAATTAAAGCAATTTGCATGCCAAGTTTAGATACTTATTTATAAATCAATGAGTTATTATTTTTAGATTTGAAATTTAAGAGTTGAATTAAATTAAAAAGGCAAGATTTTGTCATTTTCATGACAGGTCCAAGTTTGTCTTGGACCTATCTTTAATTAGTAGGAGATTTGATCTACCTTTGATAGAGGTACTTCACCGTAGCCTAATAAGTTCAACTTAGTTTCATCAGGAGTTGCACCTAAAATTACAGAGCTTACTCTTGCATAGGACTTAACAGGTAAATTTACCTTTTTACCATCTTGTTCAGCGGTAACTTGAAGGGTGTAATTGCCGGCAGCGTATCTCTCACCTGATTCAGCATTAGCTAAACCTTCCCAGTTGAAATCAATCTCACCATCTAAAGATCCTATAGTATAGGTATCTACAACAGAGCCTGAGGAATTTACAACATTTACGGTTACATCTGCAGCACCTTCGCCAGCATCGATTTGGAAACCTAAACTATTATAACCATCAAAGTAAGCAGTCTTTGAATCCACTAAAACGTTTCTACCAACTAAGCTTGAAGCTGATAGAGCTGAGCTTGAGGAAATAGTATCAACAATATTGTCCATGCCTGTAGTGATCTTAGTTAGATTATCTACTACAGATAACTGTGACATGGTGGTCACCATTTGATTATTATCAACTGGTGAGGTTGGATCTTGGTTTTGAAGCTGAGTAGTTAATAACTTTAAGAAGTCAGCTTGATCTAACTGAGAGTTACTATTTTTGCTAGTGGAAGCAGCGGTATCTGCCTCAATTCTTGAGGTAGTCTTACCAATGGTACTATAGTCAAAACTCATAGGGTGCCCCCATTCAATTCATATCTGGCATTATTTGCCGTTTCTTAATCTCTATGTAATATCTTAATCAAGATACGTGCCAAGTTATTAATATTTAAAATAATATTTTATTAACTTTTTGAAATATAGGCTATTTTTTAGATATTAAAGATTTTTAACTGTAGCTATTAATCTTGTTTTTTTATAAATTTCTTAAAGTTATTTTAGGGCTTATAGGCAAGAATTGCCACTTTAAAAAAAGTGGCAATTTAATACTTTTAACTTGCTATGACTAACCTTTATTTAAAGATGGATTCTGCACCATAGAGGTCTTAACTTTGGAGTTATTATACTTTTTACCTAGGTATAATTGCTCTTTAAACACAGTGTTTATATCACCTTTAGTATCATGCTTAATCCAAATACGGCAACTTTTAAATACATCTAAATTGTCGTCATAAAGCTTAGTATTTACATCTAAGATGCCTAGCATGCTGTGAAAGAAATTGTCTTGACTAAAATCACCGCTCTTAGCATTTTTACTCAAACATTCCATGTTCATATTGTGATCATCAATAAAGGACTTAGAGAACCACCCCATCATCGGTACATGAGTTTGAGTATTAGGTGCTACTGAATAAGGAGTACCGTGCAAGAATAAACCGTATTCTCCTAAAGATTCACCATGATCTGAAATATAAAACATGGCAGTACCAAAGTCCTGTGAATGCTCTTCTAAGGTATCAACAACACCTTTTAAGATGTAGTCGGTGTAGGCTATGGTATTGTCATAAGAGTTTACTATCTCCTCTACCTTACAATTCTCAATATCCGCTCTATCACAGGTTGGTGTGAATAGCACTTGATCTTTTGGTACTCTTTGATAATAAGTAGGACCATGAGATCCGATTAAATGTAAAAAGATCACAGTATGCTCTTTGTTTTTAAGAGCCACATGAATTCTATCGTGCAAACGGTCTAATAATATTGCATCATAGCAAGAGCCATCTTTACAATATTTTGAATTCTCAGCTGCATATGGATTGATAACCTCATGCGGCACTCTTTTGCAGACTCCTTTACAACCACCGTCATTGTCATACCAAGCAACCTTGTAGCCAGAGTACTCTAAAATATCCACTAAAGAGCTTTGATTGTAGGCTTTATCCTCATCGTAACTTGCTTTAGTTAAATTAGAAAACATGCAAGGCACTGAAACAGCAGTTGCAGTACCGCAGGTTTTAACAGGAGCAAAACGGATAAAGTGTTTTTCTTGTTCTGTATAAGGAGTAGTATCGCGATGATATCCATTACTATTAAAGTTGTTAGCTCTAGCAGTCTCCCCAAGTACGATTACAAAGATCTCAGGACGCTCTTGAGGATTGTCAATAATTGAATCCTCACCAAGCTTTGTAAATTCGACTTGTTTTGGAAAATAAGTCTGTCTAATAGCTTTAATGCCATACCACACATAGTTATAAGGAGAGATCTCCTTTCTTAACATGTTGTTATTACGGGCAATAGAAGCATAGTTTTGATAATAAGGAAGTGAGATTAAACCTATAGTAGAAATTGCGACTACTAAAATTAAGACTCTAGAGCCAAGACCTCCTAAGTATGTTTTAGGCCACACAAGTTTACATTTAAGTAAAATAATAGCTGGTACTACACCTAAGAACAATACAACAAATACCGCTACCCATGAATAATAGGCTTTTGCCTCACTTACATTAGTCTGAAGCAAATTTATCATCATGTCATAATCAAAACTGACTACTCTCCATGGCAAGCCATGGAGGTTCTTACCTGATGACATTCTGCTGTAGACTTACATCATTTTCAGACTTGGGTACTACAGTTTTTCTGTC
>CACZXZ010000064.1 GCA_902785325.1 uncultured Succinivibrio sp.
TCTGGATATTTAACTGTTGGTAAAAACTCTAGTTTCGATGTAGATCATGAAGATCTGGAGCTTAGAATTCCTAACAAGAGTATCTTAAGCTGTTTTAGATCTCAAATACTAGATTATTTCAAAAACAATAGCTCTCGATTAAATAAGTATTCTCAACTTGTTGAATTTATCTTCAAAAAAGATCCTGAACAATTAAGAATTTGTATTGATAGGTTACTAAACAATTTCATTTCAATAAGAGACTTTTCAAAGAACTCCCCTAAGGAAGATTATTATCATGGCTTTTTAAATGGTGTGTTTTCAACTCAAACAGACTTGCTAAAAGACTACACTTCTAATTGTGAAGCTGGCAATGGGTACGCCGATATTTCCTTTAAAAATAGCGAAAATAACATTGCTGTAATAATTGAGATAAAACACTCTCAAGTAGAAACAAATTTAGTGGCAAAAGCAAATGAAGCATTAGATCAAATTCTATCTAATCATTATTACCAACTCTATAAGAGTAATGACTTGATATCTAATATTCTTTGTTATGGAATAAGTTTTAACAAAAAATCTTGCGCTTTAGCTTTCAAAGAAATTACTAAGTGATGGGAGCAACCTTATTTAAAAGTTCATACGACAAGGGAGAGCAACGGCTCTCCCTTACGTTATCTGATTAGTTTAAAACTAGATATTGAAGATATCTAACTCATCAGCATCTGAGGAATCTTTCCAAGCTTTATCTGCCTTAGCATCATCACTTCTTTGTTTTTCAATATTGTCAAAGTAGTCTGCTGCTGGAGGTACAATATATTTACCAGTAAAGATTGAGGTTTCAAACTTAGTTAAAGCTGGATTCTCCTCAGTTACACTAGCCTCAAGATCTTCAAGTTTTTGGTAAATTAAAGCATCAGCTGCAATTTCCTTACAGATTTCTGCATTATCACGACCATAAGCAATTAGCTCTTTTGAGGTTGGCATATCAATACCATAGATATTAGGATATCTAATCTCAGGAGATGCTGAAGCAAAGAATACTTTGCGAGCACCAGCTTCACGAGCCATTTGAACGATTTGTAGTGAGGTGGTACCACGTACAATAGAGTCATCTACTAATAGTACGTTCTTACCTGCAAACTCTGCAGGAATTGGGTTTAGCTTGTTACGTACTGACTTCTTACGCTGTTTTTGACCAGGCATAATGAAGGTACGACCGATATAACGGTTCTTAACAAAACCTTGACGGTATGGAACACCTAAGGTTCTAGCAATTTGAACTGCAATATCAATTGAAGTATCAGGAATTGGAATTACTACATCAATCTTAAGATCCTGATGTTCTTTTTGAATTTGCTCTGCAAGCTTAGTACCCATACGTACACGAGTTGCATATACTGAAGCACCATCAATGATGCTATCAGGACGGGCAAAATAAACATACTCAAAGATACAAGACTGTAGGCTTGGGTTCTTAGCACAAATCTTAGAGTGTAGCTGACAATCTTTAGTAATTAGTAAGCACTCACCTGGTTTAACATCACGAACTAACTTGAAGCCAGATACATCTAATGCTACGCTTTCTGAGGCTACCATGTACTCTTTCTTGCCATCCTCATTAGTTCTCTCACCTAATACCATAGGACGGATACCAAAAGGATCTCTAAAAGCAATTAAACCTACACCTAAAACTACGCTTACTACAGCATAGCCACCTTTAATCTCATCATATACGCCTGCAACTGCATCGAAGATATCGTCAGCGGTTGGAACGTCGTTTTGGATCTTAGAAATCTTCCAGGCAAAGATGTTTAAAAGGATTTCTGAGTCTGATTGAGTATTAACATGACGGTGAGCTTTTTTGCACTTTTCTTTTAACTCTTTAGAGTTAATTAAGTTACCGTTGTGTGCAAGAGCAATACCGTATGGTGAGTTAACATAGAAAGGTTGAGCTTCAGCTGCTGAAGATGAGCCTGCGGTAGGATAACGGTTGTGGCCAATACCAATATTGCCACGTAGCCTCATCATATGGCGCTGCTGAAATACTTCAGTTACCATGCCATTAGCTTTGCGTTGATGAAAATTGTCATCCTCATCAACAGTCACGATGCCTGCGGCATCTTGACCACGGTGTTGTAACACCTGTAATGAATTATATAGTGATAAATTGACAGGAGATGATCCTACAATTCCAACAACACCACACATATTAAGCTCCGATAGATTCAGGGGTCCTTATATAATCAAAGAACCAGTTTACGATACGTTGTAGCTCTGGTACAAAGACAGAGTCTTGATACCACGAATAAGATTGAATAAAGGTTAAGATATGAAGTCTAAATAGCATATGGAACAATGCTAATACTGCAGTCACAATTAAAATACCACGAGCAATACCAAAGGCAATTCCTAGCAATCTATCAAATCCTGATAGACCAACCTTTTTGATTGCAGAACAGATGATATTTGAGATAAAGCCAAAGATTAGTAAAGAGATTACAAATAAGGCTATGCAGGCGACAACATTTCTTGTTAATTGATCATTTGAGAAAGTCAGATAAGGCTCTACCATAGGATAGCACTTTGATGTAACAGCAAAGGCAACTACCCATGATATGATGGAAGAGGCTTCTTTTACAAAACCTCTAAGAATAGAAGTCACAGCAGAGATGGCTATGACTCCTAAAATAACCCAATCAAGTGGACTTAGCATTACTATTTAGTCTCAGGAGTAATTACTTCAAGACCACCTAAGTACTTTCTTAATACCTTAGGTACAGTTACAGAACCATCAGCATTCTGATAATTCTCAAGTACAGCAACTAATGTACGACCTACTGCTAAGCCTGAGCCGTTTAAAGTGTGTACTAATTCAACTTTACCGTCCTTACGACGTAGTCTTGCTTGCATACGACGAGCTTGGAAGTCTACGCAGTTTGAGCAAGATGAAATCTCACGGTAGCAGTTTTGAGCTGGTAACCAAACTTCGATATCGTAAGTCTTAGCTGAGCTAAAGCCCATATCACCAGTACATAATGCAACTACATGGTATGGGATCTCTAAAGCTTGTAATACAGCTTCAGCATCGTGAGTTAACTCTTCAAGAGCTTGCCATGAGTTTTCTGGCTTCTCAATACGAACCATCTCAACTTTATCGAATTGATGCATTCTGATTAAGCCACGAGTATCACGACCAGCTGAACCAGCTTCAGATCTGAAACATGGGGTATGAGCTGTGATCTTTATAGGCAAATCTTGCTCAGGGATAATATCACCACGAACCATATTAGTTAGAGGTACTTCTGCTGTAGGGATTAAGCAGAAGTGGTGGTTTACACCATCACCATCGCAAGAACCATCTAAGTTAGTGTGGAATAAATCCTCAGCAAACTTAGGCATCTGACCTGTACCATATAAAGAATCCATGTTAACTAAATATGGAGTATAGATTTCGGTATAGCCCTGATCGTAATGTAAATCTAGCATTAACTGAACTAATGCACGATGTAACTTACAGATAGGTCCTTTCATGAAAGCAAAACGAGCGCCACTTACCTTACGAGCAGTCTCAAAGTCTAACATTCCTAGACCTTCACCGATTGCTACGTGATCTTTAATCTCGAAATCAAAGGTACGTGGAGTGCCCCACTTTCTTACTTCAACATTTGCTGACTCATCTGGTCCTAAAGGACATGAAGGATCAGGTAAATTTGGAACAGTTAAAGCAATGTCATTTAGTTCTTTAAGAACCTCATCTTGCTTTTGCTTAACTTCGTTTAGCTCTTCACCGATCTTAGCAACTTGTGCCTTAATCTCGGTTACATCTTGACCAGCCTTAATTGCTTGGCCGATGCTCTTAGATAGAGAATTTCTTTGAGCTTGTAAATCTTGAGTGCGAGTCATGAACTCTTTGCGCTCTGACTCTAGTTTGTTAATCTTTTGAGTGTCTAATGTGTAGTTACGCTGTGCAAGGCGCTTTGCTGCCTCTTCGATATCTGCGCGTAAGTATCTTGAATCTAGCATAAGTAATTGCCGTTAATTTAATTTAGAACTTTCAATTTGCATCGAGCAAAATTTTTACACGCTAATTTTAGCATAAGGGAAGGTAATAATGAAAAAATTTTAGCCACCGATCTTTCCACTTTCACCATTTTGCAATTTACCTAATCTTCACTGAAATAAATCTCCATTAAGCCGTTATAAGCAAGCCTTTCATCAGCAAAACACAAAAGGTAAATATATGTTAGATAAAACATCCAAAGACGATCTTTTCGTTACCTATTATGGACAGTGGATCACTGTGTATAAGGAAGGTGCCATTCGCAATGTCACTATGGCAAAGTACCATCAGACCAAAAAGTGGCTTGAGAAATTGGTTCCAGAATTAAAGATTGGCGATCTTAACAGAATCACTTATCAGAAGCTGCTTAATGACTACGCTACGCACCACGAGAGACAGACTACTATGGACTTTCACCACCAATTAAAGGCCGCTATTCTCGATGCTGTAGATGAGGGGCAAATTCAACGTGATCCTACAAGAAAAGCCATTATCAAAGGTAAGACACCAAAAGATAAAAAGCCTAAGTTTCTAAATCAGTTTGAACTTCAAACCCTACTATCTTCGCTTGAACTCAAGCAAGAACAGGGACTTTCCCTATCGTGGCTAATACTGTTAATTGCTAAAACAGGGCTACGTTTTTCTGAGGCTATTGCACTTACTCCTGCTGATTTTGATTTTTCACATCAAGTACTAAATGTCAACAAGACGTGGAACTACAAGGAAAAAGGAGGCTTTCAACCAACCAAAAACAAATCATCCGTAAGGAAGGTGCAAATTGATTGGCAAACGGTGATCCAATTTTCTGAACTTGTCAAAAACTTACCTGAAGACAAGCCAATTTTTGTAAAGGCAGATACTAGAATTTTTAATTCTACCGTTAACAACTTCCTAACAAGGCTATGCAAGAAAGTAAATGTTCCTGTTATTTCGATTCATGGTCTTAGACACACACATGCATCTTTATTGCTTTTTGCAGGAGTATCTATAGCCAGCGTTGCAAGAAGACTTGGTCATGCGAGCATGACTACGACTCAAAAGACGTATCTTCACATCATTCAAGAGCTCGAAAATAAGGATGTAGATATAGTTATGAGATCTGTGTCAGGGCTTGTTAATTAGCCTTTTATCCCCTTAATTATGCTATCGCTGATGAAGGGTGATAAGGTTATCTAATTCGTGAAAACAAGCTCCTACCTTCTTTTGTTCTTCAATTGATGAAGGAAACTTAATAGTTGTTTCTTTTTGCAAATTTATCTAATCAATTGTTACTGCAATATATCCCCATCTTCCTTTTTTCTTATTAAAGCTGAGTACTGCGATTCCAGAAACAAAGTCCCCATCTTCCTTATCAGCAGCAACGAGCAAAGATTTTTGAAAAAAAACATTATCAACAAAACCAAAGCCCATTTCAGGGACGCAAGATAGACATCCATTAAAACGACACCACAATTCACTTGGAGCTTCTTTAATATCAACAGAGCCTAAATTTTTAACCAGATTTAGTCTCTTTTCGTTTTCTTTAGTATAACTATAAGATATATGCATCTTGATGGCTGTACCTTGCTTCAACTTTACATTTTTTAGTTGTTTCATAGGAACAGTTAAACTGTATTTCTTAGAAATGATGATATGAACCAATTCCTTTTCTTTATTGATATGATCGATAATACCAATCTCAGGATCAAATACAGAAGTTGAGTCATTGCATTTTTTTATGGTGTATATATTAAATTTATAGTTAGGGCCTAACTCTCCCTTTATATGAATACAATCGCCTTCTTTTAGTAAACTGTCTTTTTCTTTATTGAGTTTATTTTTAATTTCAAATGGAAATGATATCTTGTCATTACTATCCGTTTTTAATTTAATGTAAATAATCTGGAAATAAACATGTTTCTTCTTAATTTCATTAAAATAATGCCCAGATGGGCCAACAACTCCAAGGATGTTTGGTAGGTCTTCAAATAGAATTTCATCTGCATAAGTCACATTCTCTTCATAGAATTGGCTGTTATTATCATCTGTTTCAGTTTGAACAAACCAATCCATTTTTGTAACATTATAATCATATTCACTAGGATTCTGCTTTAGAGACATAAAGAGTTGATATTCTGTTTTTGCATGGCGCAGATCATTCTGCTTAAACAGGTATTCAGAGAAATTTTTGTGTATATTGACCTTATAATCCTCAGGATCCTTGCAAAGCAAAGCCTTGCAATAGCATCCTATCGCTTTCTGTGGACTCTCTTCACTATATAAATTTGCTAACTCTGTCCATGCCCAACTAGCATCTAGTTTCTGTTTTATAACTTTTATCAGATTAACTTTTGCTTCGAAATTCTGTCCTAGTTTGCATAACATTCTAGATAAATATAAATAATTCCAGATATCTGACGAATCTCTGTTAATAAGCTCTTTAAGATAAGGTATAAAGTACTCTATTAAATCTAAAGGCGCTTCTTTTTCCTTTGCAAGTTCCTTTGCACAGATTGTAATAACCTCTTCTGCTGTTGATTTGAATTTGCCATCAGCATTTCGTTCCCAGTTGGAACTATCAAGGTTTTCCAATCCCCAAGTTTTAACAAAGGAAGGAAAATTAAAACAATAGGAAGCTTTATTTTTCTCTAGTTGTTTTATTACTCTTAGAGCTGCAATGAGTATCTGAACTCTTACATTTCTATCATCAAAATTAAGATTAAAATAGAGGTGAAACAAATCGAGAATTTTAGAAACGGCCATATGAGGAAGAGAGAGCTGATACTTTATAAAGTAATAAATCCTCCAGGCGATACTCTTATCTTCTGAATTGTCTTTTGCTTTTTCTCTGAATTGCAAAAGAAGATTTATAGCTTTGTCGTTATTTGGCCCATCTTTAGGAATTTCATAAGCTTGGTTAACTAGGCTTATGTATGGATTATTGTTTTTTAAAACACGGTCAATCCTATGTTTTGCATTTATGTCGTCTTCTGCATCGATTCCGCTAAGAAGATTACTTAAATATGAAATATTTTCAGAAGACTGAGGGGTAAGACTCTGCTCATACTTTAGCAAATCTATTAAAACGTTCATTGTTGCAATTGCAAGCCACTTATTTTGAGATATCCTTATCTTTGTATCAGGATAATTTTGTGGCAACAAAGGTAATAAACTATCATAAGCTTCTCGTAATCTACCTTGTTTTCGCAGGTCAAAAATCTGCTTTAAACTGTTATCAAACATTATGTTAATCTCTCAAAGATTTAGAATGAAAAAGGAGGCTCATCATCCTCTACAAATTCGACATCTTCCATTTTAGAGTATGGGGAAGCTGGTATATCCTGAATTAAATTATTTGAAGATGATGATTTCTCTTGAGGCTCACTTCCTTTATCTTTAATTGCTTGCATCGCATTTCTTATTATTGAGCAAAGTACTTTGTTGTCGTTTTCATTTACGGCTGCTGCTTTTGTAATCTCTTGTTTGCTGTTAAAATACATCCTAAAGACACAGGTCCCATTTGATTGGCTTGAAAAAGATATGGTGAAGCAGTAATCCTCAATTCTTGTTAGAGTTGATTCTATGCCCTTTTTAGAGAGAATATTTTTTAGACTAATAAAGAAATCGTAAAATAAGAAAGATATTTCTTTTAGTTTTTGGGGAGATACCTCTTCTTTTTTACTTGAAAACTGCTTCCCTTTTAGCGGAGATAAAATCTCTTTAATTCTGATACCAAGTTCAGATATTCCCGTTTTAGTGTTGTTACTTATCTGTGAAATTTTCCCTTTTCCGTTAAAAGTAATGTTTATATCTGCATATACTCCATCGTCTTTAAATGTATATATCTCCGTATAAGGCTTGTGAGCAATATCTACTATCTCAATTGGGGGAGTGATTAGTCCTGCTATAAAGCGGAATATCCCTAATTGGACTGAATCTTCTTGCGAAATACCGAATTTATTAAAATCAGACATTGTTCTTCCTTATAGTTAGAATTTCATTTTTTGTGTTACAGATATTCTTGGAGGATTAATTAGGAATAGTTTTTTTGATGAACGCGTTACTGCAGTGTACATCCAGCGGAAATAATTCTCATTTGTCTTTTTGGTATTTGGATCAAAATAAATGAAGACATTTTCCCATTCACTACCTTGCGATTTATGAACTGTCATTGCATATCCAAAGGAAATTCGCACTGCATTAAAGTATGGATCTATACGTAGTTCCGAATAATAAATAGAAGGATTTGTCTTAACATCCAATTCTCTATGTCTCATTTTGAAAAATATATACAAAGCTCTATTTATGCAATTTTCATCAAATTTTTTATATAGAAAAATATTATTTAATAAAAACTTTCCTCTTAGGAGTAAAGTGCATTCATTATTTTTTTTCAGTCTAAAAGTTAAATCCTGAAATTGAAGTTCCACAGGCACAGATGAAACTTTTCCTTCTTTATCTTTTATTTTTAATTTGATTGTTACGGATTCTATTTCACTGTCAACAGTTTCAACTTCTATGATCTCTCCGTTTTTGACTGACTCACCTTGAACTAAGGCTGTTTTGGTTACAATTAGGATTTCGTTATTTTGTATAGGAGGAATTCGGTCTACATAAATGTTGAAATTTTTGCTGTTATTGATAATAAGTTGACGAATACTGTTATTAAGTGAAAAAACTTCAGAATTCTTATAAGCCAGTACAACCGTATTCCTTTTTCTGTTACCTTGTGTAACATCATAATATTTGTCTAAAAACTTTTGGGCAGAAAACTTGAATATGTCCTTGTCATTGGTCTCGAAATCGAGATGATTATATAAACCTTCAGAGATTGATTGTCTTAATTTCTGGGAATTGATGATTACGCCGCTTTCAGATTTCTGTCTTACAATTTCCTTTAACTCAAATGAATCAACTGTAACATTATATCTTTCACGTATATATTTTTCGTTTAAGGCTGGTGAGCCAACTTTCTTATCGTAACCAACAGGAGGCAACTGTGCACTATCTCCTATGAATATAATCTTTTTATTATGGTCATTATGATCGAAATTTATAAAATCAAATAAATCATCAAGAAGTCTTCCTGAACCAAATTGAATATTTTCTAGTTCATTTATGTTATTTGACACCATAGATGCTTCATCAACAATATAAACAGTATCAGTTGAGTGATTATTCTCTGACAGTTTGAAGTAAAATTTATAAACCTCACTTCCTTTCATATCATCAATAGTGCGTTCTTTTATCGTTTCAGCATAGTAAATAGTGTTGTGAATTGTTGATGCCGGGTATTTAGATTTTAACTCAAGGACTCTTGATGCTTTTCCTGTCGGAGCACATAAGACAGCATCTCTGCCTATAGCGGTCAAATACTCTGTAATACCTTTTGTTAAAAATGTTTTTCCTGTTCCTGCATATCCTTTTAAAAGAAATATGTTTTTCCCTTTAGTTTCCAAAAAGACTTGCAGTTTATTGATCATTTCAGATTGGTCTGCTGTAAGGTTATACTGCTTGAATACATCCGATATTGTGAGCTTTTTATCTTCATTTTTTTCTAAAACACTGCTTTGAATTGCGGTAGATTCATAATTCGGTTCTTTATTCTGCTTATCGAGAAAATGCTGGGTATATGCGTTAAGAACATTAAACAAAGCATTTCTTTTAGGATTTACATCCTGTGATGTTTTGTTATTATCATTTGATGAAAAGAAGCATGGATCTCTAAAGGGGTCAGAGTGTTTGAAAGAAGGATCAACAAATTTATAAAACCAAATTGACAGATTGTAAAGCTTATTTAGTGCCTTCAGAGAATCTTCATAAGTAAAAGGATCTTCTGATGTTTCGTGAGCCGCACTATTTCCAAGAATTCGGATTCTGTTCATCAGGGGACTTACTTTTTTGGGATTATCTATTTTACTTAGAAAAACTTCATTATTTATTTTTTCACATAGATTCTTACATTTTTCGTCATTTATATTTAGCGACTCGTATAAATATTGAATTACTAGTTCTAATGATTGCCTAGCAACAAGACCTGTTCCTATAAAATTGTTTTTTATTAAATTCTGTTCTGCTTGAAATGCTTTTGTATAAAGATTTTTAAATCGCTCTTTTAAAAATTCAAAATTAACTGATCTTTCACTTTCCATTGGATAGCCTCCGACCCTTTTAATAAACTCAATTCAAATCGATTTAATTCTATTATAGACAAAGTTCAATAAAATGTATAATGAACCCACAAAATGTAATTGACTCAACTTTTGCATTTCAAAAATTGAGTTAAAACGTTAAAAATAAGCGGTCAAGCACCGACTTTGCTCTTTAAAATATGATTTTTGATTATAGAGTCGTTTGTGGTAGCTGAATGTACATTTTGATGTAGTCAGTCATACTTGAGAACCACTCTGAGATTTCATTTGATATTACTTCTTTAGCCTTAGCTAATTTACCCTTACAGATACAACCAGCTGCATCTAAGGTAACTGCTATATCGTCAATAAGTAGAAGTAATGTTTGCAGAGCTTCAGCAAATGTAATAGCAGTAAGTTCTGAACGAGCACTATAAAAGAGTTCACCAATAGAACGAGGATCATTGTCGTGACGTCTGTTCAATTCCATGAGCTGTAATCTGATATTAGCAATGACCATAAATGCATTACAGGTATCAAAGTCATGAGCCTGACACTCACTCTTTAAGCCCAGATAACTTTTCTGTGCTTTAAAAAAGCAACTTCAATGGACCATCTTCTACCGTAAAGCTCAATAATACGTTCAGGAGATAAATCTACGTCAGTGCTTACGATGCAGATCCAATCTGTAGAGTTTCTGGCTTTTACAAAGACAAGTCTCATTTTGAGTCTACAGGATTAAGATCTTTATAGTCAGCTATGAGCTTTTCTAGGAATTTCTTATCAGATAAATCTTTATAGTGGCTAATTTGACAGTGTGATGAGTATCTAGAGCGTGAACTTTCGATCACCCTTGATTTCTCAATCAAACTTACAAACTTGCCAGACATTAAGAATACCTATTAACTAACTGATGTAGCGCATTTTAAGCCACTTTTCAGTATTAAACTAATATTTTAAAGAGCTCCCAAAGCGTTAAGCTTAGGGGTATTTTTTAACTAAAATGGCGGTCATGTCATTTTGTGATCTTGCACGGATTCATGAATTCGCCATATATAACACTACAGAATTAGAAATTAAGCAGTTACTAGATGATAAAAGACTAATTAAACAATATGAATCTGCAATTGACTATTTAATCAAAGATGAAAAGGAAAATACCTCATTAAAGGAACAGTTATCCTTTAAATTTTTGTCTTGCTTATTAAACTGTCGTTTTATCCTAGACAAGTACTTCATTAAAAGAGAATTTTCATCTGAGGACTTAATTGGTAAATGGAGTCTAAAAACACTCCATTTAAGCAACAATGATAAGCAGAGTCCTTATTATAAGAACACTTTCTCTGAAGAAATTAACAATCAAATTCTTAAATTACAATCCTGTTTCAGAGTATCCTACACTTCTCCAAAAGTAATGCATTGGATAACAGAATTATTATTGCACATTTATCAATCCAGGAATGATGTTAATAATGTAGACAGCAATACTATTAAGGAAAAGTGTGTAACATTAGCTAGAAATGCTGTAAAGAATGATTATTTAAATCGAGAAGATAAAGAGAGTTCTCTTCAGAAAATTGGTCTTGGTATAGATACACCTCACATTGTTCTAAACTACTTAGACTATCTTTTCTGGGATAAACTAAAACATGATTCAAACAAAGAATTTATCTCTAACCTAAAACTAGAATCATTTGATCCTCTAATAAAAGACTTTGATTTTGAATTTAGAAATTCTGTAGAACATTGGTATCCACAAAATCCATCTGGTGGAACTTTCAAAGAATTTTTAAATGAGGATGGCTTAAATTCTCTTGGAAATTTATGTCTTGTTCCAAGCAGAATCAATGCTAAATTTTCAAATTTATCGCCAATTTCCAAGCTTAAAACTTACCAACACGAAGTTAATGAAGGAAGTCTAAAATTAAGAATAATGGCAAAAATGGCAGAAAAGCTCAATGATGAAAAGTTATGGATAAATAGCGAAACAAACAATGCAAATTGTAAGTTGTTAAATGACATATCATTTAATCTTCTAAAAGATGATTGTCAAAATATCAATTAAGGTCATAACATAACACAGGAAAAGGAATAACAAATGGCTCAAGAAGAAGGAATCATCTACGTTTTATCAAACGAAGCCATGCCTGGCTTAATAAAAATTGGTCTTACCACAAGAGATGATCTTCAAAATAGATTAAGAGAGCTCTACTCTACTGGAGTTCCACTTCCTTTTAAATGCGAATATGCGTGTAAAGTTGCTGATTGCGGTGCTGTTGAATCTGCTCTACATATGGCATTCTCTACCGACAGAGTAAATCCAAAAAGAGAATTCTTCAAAATGACAATAGATAGGGTTATACCTCTTCTTTAGTTATTTAAAGTTGAAGATGCTACCAATACTGTCGAAAACGAATTAAATCAAGATGTCTCATCACAAGAAAAAACTGCTATTCAAGAATTTGTAAAAAGACGTCCTAATTTGAACTTTGATGAAATGGGGATACCTATTGGATCTACTCTAGTTATGGATCATGCCGACAATGAATACATAGCAACTGTTGTTTCAAGCAATAAGGTTAAATACAATGATGAGGAATATAGTCTTTCAAGATTAACTGCAATCCTAATTAACAGCACTAGAAAATACACTCAGCCTTGCCCTTACTGGACATTTGAAGGCAGAAGTTTACAAGATATCTACAATGAGACCTATCCTTACGATGAATAGTATTAGCGCCAAGAAGTATGGTATAATCACTACATGAACAAAAATCTATCTACTATTGCAGATGGCTTGAGCTCATGATAAATTTCTACTTTTGTAGATATAAATTACCATTCACTTCCAAAAAATGTTCAGAGCTCAAGAAGAATTTCTACTTTCGTAGATGTAATTTCTACTTTTGTAGATTACTTTTGTAGATAGAATATTTCCACTTCGTGGATAAGATGTCTGAGCTTTTGATATCTAACTAAAACTTCTCTTCTTCCCCACAAATCCTTGTGGGTATCTCTTGTCAGATTCTTGAGAGTCGCGTTGTTCTAGGTATTCTTCTTTCTTTTGGAAGGTAATTTCCATGCCTCTATCGGATGGATGGTAGTATTTTGTACCTACAAGCTCTTCTGGGAAGAAGGACTCACCTGCAGCATAGGCACCAGGATAATCGTGGGCGTAACGGTAACCTTTCTTGTAGCCTAGTTGCTCCATGAGTTTGGTTGGGGCATTTCTAAGATAAATAGGTACTTCAAGATCGCCATGATTTTTAGCATCTTCACGGGCTTTTGCAAAGGCGGTGTAAAGATTATTACTCTTAGGTGCTAAAGCACAGTAGACTGTAGCTTCTGCTATAGCTCTCTCACCTTCAGCTGCTCCAACTCTTGTAAAGATATCCCAAGCATTAAGACATACTTGCATAGCTCTAGGATCAGCAAGCCCCACATCCTCAGTTGCAATAGCAAGAAGTCGTCTTGCAACATAGAGAGGATCCCCTCCTGCTTCAAGTATTCTTGAGTACCAGTATAAGGCAGCATCTGGAGCACTACCACGCACTGACTTGTGGAAAGCACTAATAAGCTCGTAATAGGCATCACCACCTTTATCGTAGGTCATAAGTTTCTGCCCTGCTACCGCACCTACCATAGCAAGAGTAAGAATTTTTTTACCATCTTTGGTGTCGGCTGCTAAATCAGATGCCATCTCTAAGATATTAAGTAGGTATCTAGCATCTCCTGCTGCAAGATCAATGATTGCTTCTTCAACGCCTTTAGCTAGAGTTAGGTTATAGCTTTTAAGTCCGCGCTCAGAGGTTAGAGCTTGATGTAGAAGTTGCCTTGATTCGTCTTGGGAAAGCTTTTGTAGCACATATACTCTAGCTCTTGATAGTAAAGCTGAGTTTAAACTAAAGGATGGGTTCTCTGTGGTAGCACCAATAAAAGTAATAGTACCGTTTTCAATATGAGGTAGGAAGGCATCCTGCTGAGACTTGTTGAAGCGATGAACTTCGTCCACGAAAACAAGTGTCTTAATGCCAGACTCTTTACGTCTTAACGCTCTATCTACAGCATCACGAATGTCTTTTACACCAGAGGTTACCGCAGGGATCTGCTCTACATAGGCATTGCATACTTTTGCAAAAAGTAAAGCTAGCGTGGTCTTACCAACACCTGGAGGTCCCCATAAGATCATGGAATAGCAAGTTCCACGATTTAGCATTGTACGTAGTGGTTTACCCTCGCCTAAAAGATGAGTTTGACCTATGTATTCCTCAATAGATTGAGGTCTTAAGCGCGAAGCTAAAGGAGCAAACTCATCAATATTTGTGCTGTTTTGAGATTGCTTTTGGTCTTCTTGTACTTGCTCGAAGGAAGCAAATAAATCAGTTTGATCTGCGCTCATCGTCTATTTGGGCATCCTTTGGTACTTGATAATTAAATACAGAATCACTTACCTCATAAGATTGATTTGAAAGCTCATAATGATTGATATTACCGTCTTTCATCTTAAGTTTAATGGAAGTGATGGTGTCATTTTTAACAGTTAAGGATAAGGAGTTTACCTCACCTTTTTTACTAGGAGTTAAAGTGTAGGTCTCACCATTTTTTTCAATGGTGTAAGAAGCCCATACTTTAGGATCGCGACTTGTTAAAAGTAAAAACGGTGAAGTGTATAAATCGTTTTTTGAAAAAATCGTTACTTGGTTTACAAAAGCGTCGTAATACCAAACTTCATTTTGTTTAGTGAACAACACCTGCTCGTCAGGATCGGTAGTATTAAGAATAAAGTTGTCAGGACGCTTAAGGGCAAGATCACCACTACTTTTAGTAACTAAGCTACCATCAGCTTTAGTTACAGTCTGAGAAAAATCAGCCTTCAAGCCGTCATGTTTAAAGATTATGTTTTGTAAAGCAGATGAATCGTCGGCTAAAACTAATTGAGAAAAACACAAAGTTAAAGCTAGGATAATATTTTTAAGTTTCATATTAGTACACTACAAATCCGTTCTTATCAATGATACCTTCACGGGTTAACTGCATGTGAATTCTTGCAGCGCGGTTAAAGCCAATGCCAAAGATAGTTTGGATGTTAGACTTTGAAACCTTTTGAGGCTGACCTTTTGAGTCTAATTGCTCACGCACATAGGCTACCACCTCGTCAAATAGAGGATCAAGTGTGCCACCTGCTCCTGCTTGTGGTGCATCAGCATCCTCTGATTCGTCCTCAATTAAGGTTACATCCTCAACATATTCAGGCTCACCATAACGGTCAATCCAAGCATGTACCACATTAGATACATCCTGACTGCTTGTAAATGGTCCGTGAGCACGGAAGGTCATATTGCGGTTAACTTGTTGGAATTTAACCTTCATATCACCGTTACCAAGTAAGTTCTCAGCACCGGTTTCATCAAGGATGATTCTTGATTCAGTACCGTTTTGCACTGTAAAGGCAATACGAGATGGTAAGTTTGCCTTAATGTTGCCGGTTACGATATCAGCACGTGGAGTCTGTGTTGCAATAATTAAGTGGATACCTGCAGCACGAGCCTTTTGAGCTAAGCGACCGATGGCAACATCAGGAGATTGAGCTTTCTTATTCTCTGCAGCTACTGCCATTAAATCAGCAAACTCGTCTACTACTAATACGATGTATGGTAGTGGTTTAAGTTCAGGAGCAAAGCCACCCATCTCAGGAGACCAAGTAGGATCGGTAACTTTTCTGCCTTGAGCATTCTCAGAGCGGATTAAAGCATTGCACTGAGCAATATTCTGAGTATGCAGTAAAGACAATAACTTATAACGACGCTCTTGCTCTTTAATTAACCAACGTAAAGCAGCTACAGCTGATTCAGGATCGGTAATAATTGGGGTTAATAAATGAGGTAAACCTTGGTATTGAGAGAATTCTACAGTCTTAGGATCTACCATGATTAAACGTAATTCAGCAGGAGATCTTGACAGTAGTAAGGATACTAACATAGAGTTTACACCAGCTGATTTACCAGAGCCTGTAGTACCTGCAATTAGTAAGTGAGGTGCTACAGCTAAATCTACTACCACAGGGTTACCTACAGTATCTACACCTAAGCACATAGGTAGGATTGCTTTAGATTCTGTGTACTCTGGTTTTTCAACGACATCGGCAAGTCTAATCATTTGACGCTTAGTATTAGGCACTTCAATACCCATGTATGGAGTACCTGGCACTGCTTGGATCATATTGATCTTTTCAGTCATCAAATAACGCTGTAAGTCGATGGTTAAGTTCACAATAGTGCCAGATTTAACACCTGGCTCTAATTGCATATCAAAACGGGTAATTACAGGACCACGAATATCACGGGCAATCTGAGCTTTAACACCAAAGTCGTGCATGAAGGCATTGATTTTTAAGGTCTTGTTTACAATTTCCTCATCAGAGTTAATGCTTTGAACGTCAGAATGCTGTAGTAAATCAAAACTTGGACGCCAATCGTCATACTCAGTTTTTGGGGTAGTTTCAGTGGCTCTTGCGTAGGCTACTTTAGCTTTAGAGCCATCAGCACCTACCATAGTTACACGATTGTCGCGACTTACAGTTCCAGATAAAGAGCTCATATTCTCAAAAGGAACTCTGCTTGAGTAGTCCTGATTATCAGAATCCGCATCCTCACTAGTTAACTCATCCACTGCAACATTGTAGTTAACATTGTTAGGTTTTACGCTCTCACTTTCAGAGGCAAAAGCATCATGAGCAAGATTTTTGTTAACAATAGTTGAGGTTGTGTTAGTAGCTGTTTGAACAGGTGTACTAATAGGAGCACTAGCACTTTGAGTAGGCTCATAACTATTATTTTGTGACTCATTGTAAGAGGTGTTACTTACAGTATTGCTACTTGGTGCAACTTGAGTAGGAGTTTGCTCTACTCTATCTACATGAGAGCTTACACCACGAGAATATCTCTCCTTTGAAAGATCTGATTCTTTAATCAAAACTGAAGGAGATGGTTGTAATTTTGGTTCGTCACGCTCGGTTGGAATAAAAGCTGGAGATAAGCTATCAACTTTAATAGTTTGCTTATTTTCTTCTTTTAGAAAATCTGTAAAGTTGATTACATTAGCTTCCACTTCCTGTTGGTTGTAGCTAGTGCTGGTTGCACTTTGATTATAAGCATGATCTACAGACTTTAGGCTTGAACCTTTGGTAATAATGGTAGATACAGGCTCATTCTGGGTAAACTGTCCTTTAATATTGTCATCTACCTTTTGTACAGAAACCTTGTTAGTTTGAGGTACAGGCATCTCTGTAGTACGAGTAATTACAGTACTTACCTCAGGCTTTCTCATTGGTGAGCCAATAGTCTCAAGTGGCTTTAAGTGAGAAACGCCAGCTTTATAAATTACACTTGGCTCCTCGTTATGAGAAGTAGGCTCATGGCCACTTACATGAGAGCTTGATGTATTATTATCTGTAAACTCTACTCTTGTAATATAGGTTGTATGCACCTCATTACCAGAAGCATCTGTGGTAGTTTGGTGAGGCTGTGCCTTTGGCTTATAGGCTAAACCTGAAATAATAGTGGTAGGTCCATTATTGTCAGACTCTTTTTGATCTTCAGCTACCCTATCTTCGGTCTTTGACTCTTGAGGGTAAGTGGATTGACGATTATCTGCACTTACAGGCTCACGATAGTTGTGGGTATGCTCTGGGTATGGGCGATTTTCTCTGTCAAAAACACTAGTAAATCTCTCCTGATGGTTTACAGGAGGCTCAGCTTGGAAAGCTTGTGGGGCATTAAAGCCACTAGCCTCAGCTCTAGTAACAGGTCCAAAATTAGGCTCAATGCGATCATTAAACTCACGGCTTACGTTACGCATTTTCTCATGCATTGGAGTTTCTTTAGCTCTAATTGGCTTAAGCTGTGCTCGTGGTGGCTCTTGACGATTAGTGTTTGCACCAAAGGCAGGGAAAGGCTCCCTAAAGCCTGCCGAGAAAGAATTGCTCAATGGATTTGGAGCGGTATTTAATTGGGTGGATTTGGTATCAAGTTTTCTTACAGGATTATTAAGAGACTTATTAGCATCGTCACTGCCAGCTACTCTTGATTGATAAGGGGTCTCCACCTCATTGATTACAGGCTCACTCTTTACTTTGTTACCCTTTTGAGTATTAGCTGAATTTAAAGCTTCACTTAAGTTTTCTGTTGCACTGTTCTTATCAACAGCTGCTTTACCATTTTTAATTCTAGCTACAATCTTATTTACTAATAAACCTATATTGTCACAATACCAAATAGGGCCATGAGCGGTTGCTAAAAATAAACCACCTAAGGTTAAAACAATAGGAATTAAAGAAGAGATAAAGGATGGGAAATACTTATCAAAGGTTAATAAGAAGAAATCACCTAAAATACCACCAGCACCTACATGACCACTAAAGGATAGTGCTGAGAATAAAGAGCATAGGCCTAAAACAAACAGATCAAAGCCTAAAATAAATAGACCAACTAAATAAAAATCAATTTGCTTTAAAGCAACTCTTTTTATAAATAGCTTATATCCTAAATAGATTAGTACTAATGGGAAGATATAAGTTACATTACCAAAATACTCAAATACCTTTGCTAAAAAAGAATGATCTGCAACTTTTACTAAGTTGTCATTAGCATTAGTAATAAGTTCTCCTGATAAAGCTTTATTTGCTCTTTCTCTTTGTGACATTAAAAGCACAATAGAAATAAAACTTACAATACAGGTTAAGGAAAATAAGAACTTACTTATAAAACTAACGCTTTTTACAGTCGCCTGATGCTCTTGGCGATTTTGCATCTTTTCCTCCGCATTTCATTCTTTTTTTGGTGACCACAAAACTTTACTTGATTGAAAGAATTTTAGCTTGGGATTTTACTTATCAAAGCTATCGTGTAAAGGTGGCAAAGTCTAATTGTTTTACATTGAAAAACAATTAGTTAGAAAATCTTTTTACATTCATTACAAAACTAATCAATCTTAGCACCATTTAGACTTTGATACAATTTTTAAACCGTTAGAATTGATCTTATCTCACAGCAAAAAATGATTTAAAATAGGCGCAATTTCTAATTGAGGATCCTTATGATAAATATCGTTTTATATAGACCTGAAATGCCTTCAAATGCAGGTAATATTATTCGTCTTAGCGTAAATTGTGGTGCTCGTCTTCACTTTATTGGTCCCCTTGGCTTTTATCTTGATAATGAAAGACTAATGAGAGCAGGTTTAGACTACCATGAACTTTGCAATCTTACAGTTCATGTAAATTTTGAGCAATTTATGCAAAAAGAACAACCAAAAAGACTTATTGCCTCAAGCTCCCACGCTCATTTTTCTCATACAGAATTCAAATTTGAAGATGGCGACTATGTAATCTTTGGTCGTGAAAAGGAAGGTTTAGCCGACGAAGTTTATAAAGAGATTAAACCTGAAAACTATATCAAGATCCCAATGGCACCAAATAGCAGATGCTTAAACTTATCTAACTCTGTGGCTGTAGTTGCCTATGAAGCTTGGAGACAATTAGGTTTTAATGGAGCTGTAATTTAAGCTTTAAAAACTTATCTTGAAACAAGAGCAAAGCTCTTGTTTCATAAGCTACTCTTTCTATCTACATTTGTGCTCTACACAGCTAAAATTCTTCTCTGAATAACTTAAAATCACGCTTTGAAAACTACACCTGCTCAAAGTGTACGCAGTTTATGGATTCAAATATAGCAATGTAGCTATACAAAGTCTTACCTTCAAATTCCAAAGCTTTCTTATAGCAGTTAATCTGCTCTGTAGCCTCATCAATTTTCTCTTGTAAGATATTTGGATGTTGCTGTGCTTTAGCTTTGCTAAAGTATTTAAACTCAAATAGGTAATAGGTACCTTTTTGATTATCAACAACTAAATCTGCAAACTTTTCACCTACCATT
>CACZXZ010000065.1 GCA_902785325.1 uncultured Succinivibrio sp.
ATAGAAGATCTTTTCTAACTCACCTCTTAACCAACTGAGATCATGCTTTCATATAGCCTTGGTGAACGGAACATACTAAATCCCGCTCATGATGTTTTTATAAAATCAATATGCGTTTGCATGCTTTTCTTTTCATTGAACGCAAAACCTTTGGTATTCTTCACAAAATGAGTGTAATTTTAGTAATACATACAATAAATTGGGCTCACATCAAAGAATTATCTAGTTTTATCTACTAAAATTGATAATATTAAGCTAAACTTGAAATGCTTAACTTACTGATATTTAATTATAAATTTATAGTTTTTATCACAGAGTTTTTATCAATTGAATCACTCTGATTTATTTATATTTAATAAAGGTTAAAGCATTTTTAATTGAAGACTAAAGCATAAGGCTAGATAAGGTATATGAAGAATACTATAAATGAATCAACTACAGCAGATGTACTATCTGAATCGTTTATAGATGGCGAGATCCAATCAAATGTTGATTTTGACAATTTAGATGAAATTGTCTACAACTCCTCTAGCTCTTTTGATATCAGTGAAATTGCTGATATCTTGCTTGATAATATCCAAGAATATGTCTTCATTACCGACTCTATTTCTAAAAACATTGTTTATTTAAACAAGCCTTTAAGTGATGCCTTAGGTCTTACTGGTGCCTTTGTAGGTACCTGCCATTCTTTAATCAAAGGCTGCAATAAACAGTGTGCAGAATGCAATGCTAATCATGCTATTGATAAGAGTTTCTATGTTACAAGTTTAGTAGAAACAAAACTAAAAGATCAGTACACCTTTAAATCACGTACTATCAATTTGTATGATTGCACCTATAACATCAATATTGCAATTCAAAAGAATAATGAACTTTATCAGGATAGACTTACAGGTAAACCTGTATTTAATATTGATGAAATCATCGAGCCTTATACAAGAATTTATATCCAAAATATTAAGAATCCTGATATTCAAGTTTACAGATATCTTGAGTGTTTTGGTTTAGATACCGATGCAAGTTTTTGTGCTCTTTATGAATACAAAAAAGATGAGCACAAACATTCATTTTTAGATTTAGAAGAAGAAACAACTGAAACAACTTCAAAAAGTCAGGCTTCAAACTTTAGACGTTCCCAACTTTGGGCAAACCCAAAGTTTAGAATGATTTCAACTTTTGAGGAAATCTCAGAGCAGTTACTTGATAAATCTATCACTCAAATGCTACCTTGCATTTATGATACTGACGAAAAGCATAAGTTATTCTCTCTTCCTTTGTTTAATGACGATATCTTTATAGGTTGTATCTTCTTGTACAATCCAAATCTTGATAGACTTTCAAAATATCAAAGCTCATTGCAGATCTTAGGTAATCTGTTCTCAAGTGCCCTATCTCACCGTAAGATGCACAGTGAACTTACTATGATCTCAAATCAGGATACTTTAACTAATTTAAAGAACCGTCAATCACTATTAAATGATGTAAATATCCTTTCTGTAAACTCCGATATTGGTATCATCTTTTTAAATGTTAATGGATTAAAGCAGATTAACTCTAATCTTGGATTAAAGAATGGTGACACCATTCTTTTAAAGACAGCTTCTCTATTAAAGCAGCTATTACACAATAGTCCTTACATTTACAGAATTGGTGGAGATGAGTTCTTAGGTATTATTAACAACATCAAGGAGCACGATTTCTTGATGTTGTCAGACATGATTAAAGCTTTCATGTCCTCAGATAAAGGCTTTAGTGTTTCAGTAGGTTCTTATTGGACTCAGTATGGTATCAATATTCAAAAAGCTATCAATAATGCTGAAACAGATATGTATGCAGAGAAAAAGAAGTTCTATAGAAACTTAGGTAGCGCAGAAATTAAAGTTGAAGATCCTCGTTACCGCTCTCAGAATGATTCTCTACTTAATATCATTGAGCCTGACAGAATTAAAGAATTAGTTGATAATGGTGCTTTTAAAATTCTTTATCAACCAAAATATGCAATCCAAGGTGAGACAGCTCAAATAGCTGGTGCTGAGGCTTTAGTAAGATTAGTTATCAATGGAGCTACTGTTCCACCTGACGATTTTATCCCAGCTCTAGAATCAGCACACTATACTCATTTAATTGATTATCACGTGTTTGATGCTATTTGTAAAAAGATGCGTGAGCAGCTTGATCAAGGTAAGAAGATCTTGCCAGTATCTTGCAACTTCTCAAGACACACTATCGTGCGTCCTGAGTTTAGCTCAAAGCTAAAGCAGATCATGGATCATTATCATTTAAGTTATGATTTAATTCCTCTTGAAGTATCAGAGCATACAAGTACTCAAAGACATCAAGAATTAGTTGCTGTAACTAAATTCTTACAAGCTGAAGGCTTTAAGATCTCAATTGACGATTTTGGTACAGCTCATGCTAATATCTATACCCTTGCAGATTTATCTGTTAATGAAGTTAAGTTTGATAAGAAGTTAATTGATAATCTAGGTAATAAGGATAACTACAAATTAACTACTATCCTAAGTGTACTTATCACCATGTGTAAGAAGCTTGGTATTCAAACTACCGCTGAAGGTGTTGAGCAGAAGATCCAAAACGATATTCTTAAAGAATTAGGCTGCGATGAAATTCAAGGCTACTACTACAGTAAGCCTATAAGTTGCGAAGAGTATTACGATAAGGTAATTTAGTGTCTTGTCTTAGTAAGCTTTGCTTGTGCAAAGCTTACCTTAAAATAGGAACAGCCTTAAGCTGTTACTACAATTCTTTGATTACTTCCCTTTTAAAATTTCCTCATATAAAGCTTTATAGGATTGAGTCATATGCTCTGCTGTAAAGTTATCAAGTTGTGCTTTAGCATTATTGATACAAGTTTGTTGTAATTGTTTATCTTGATACATCTGCTCTAACTTACTGTATAAGTCATCAGCATTGCCGTTTTCAAACAACAATCCTGTTTTCTCGTGGATTACTATTTCAGGAATTCCATCTACATTTGATGCAATAATAGGAATGTTATGATCCATAACATCTAATAAAGTGGAGCCTAAACCTTCATTTCTTGAAGGGAAGGCAAAGAGATCAAAAGCTTCAATGTAGTCAACTACATTCTTTTTAAAGCCTAGGAATTTGAATCTCTCATCCTTTGCTTGGGCTTTAAAACTCTCAAGATCATCTCCTGCTCCTAAAAATAGAAAGACGGTATCAGGATGCTTTTCTAAAAATTTTTTACCAGCTTCAATTAAAACACTTTGTCCCTTATGTCTATCCACATAAGCTCCAATATGACCAATAATTGTCTTACCTTGGTATTGAGTTTTTATTTGCTGAACAGCTTGAATATCAGCTTCTGTTTTCTCAAAAGCATCATAAATAGTAGTAGATTTACTTTTTAAGTCTACAGCCTTACCTATACTTTCAAATAATGCTCTGCTGATGCAATTAGAGATAGGAACTAACTTTGAAACTTTTGCATAGATGTATCTGTTAACTAAGCTGTTTCTTACAGCTTTAGGTACTCGTCTTGAGATAACAAACGGTGTATTAAATAAAAGATGGTGAACCCCACACCATTGTGCACCACGACCATCATGACAATGTAAGATATCAGCTTTTTTAAGTAACTTAAAATGACCTTGTAAAGGGCTTTTTGCGGTAATGAAAGTAAGATTTGGAGTATCTTTTAGAAACTCTCTTAAAGGGCTTTGAGCTCTACATACTAAGTATTGTGAAATAGAACTGTCTTTTGACAATTCTTTTATTAGTATTGAAGCTTGTCTCTCACCACCACGGAAGCCTTTTTCTAAATCTACATGACAAATGATCATTGCAAACCTTACTTTAAAACTTTTTGCCTAAATTAACTTAATAGTACTTAAGCTAAATTTGAATTAAGCTTTATAAATTAAAAGATAAGCTCTCTTGCACTTGTGCAAGATGAGCTTAATTGAATCTAATCTTTAGATTTTATCATTCTTTTGATATTTATAAGAATATAAGATTAGGTATTTTGTGAAGGTATATTGAGCTGAAGTTGCACTTACAATTACACCAATTCTTCCATCTAAAAAGCCTAATTGTAAGAAATACTTTTTGATAAAAGTAAATGCTGCTTTATAAAATGGAGTAAAGATTGAACAGACTTTATGCTTTTTGTGGTAATAGTTTTTAGCCCATAAAGTCGTGTAATACAATTGCTTATTGTAGTAGGAATCAATGGTATTGTGGGTATAATGTAAAAAAGGCTCTTTTGCGTGAACGATATTAGTATCAGCTTTTTCAATTAGTTTTTCATGTACAAAAGCTGCATCATAGGTGGTGTAGCTATTATGGTGAAGTCTTAAAACGTAATCTGGATAAAAGCCACAATGTTTTACCTTTTGACCTAAGAAATGATTTAGTCTTGGAATAGCAAGAATATCGTTTTCTTTTGCAGTTTCAATAAATTTCTTGATTTCAGCAATCAGTTTGTCGGTTAAAATTTCATCAGAATCAATCCATAAACAGAATTTACCTGTTGCTTTAGCTTGTGCCTTTTGTCTTTGAATACCGTAACCTTCCCATTTAGGATCAATTACCAAATTAGCTTTATATTGTATAGCTAATTCTTTTAATTGAGTGTCCTCTTCTGATCCTGTATAAATGACGATTTCATCAGCGATTTTAGCTGCTTGAGCAATTGATTTTGAAAAATACTCATCAGCATTTTTACATAGATAAATTACTGACAGTGATTGCATGATGTACCTACTAATTAAGATCTGTTAATGGTTATATATTTATCGGTTCTTTTATTTACATATAAGGTATTGTCAGGAACATTTGCTTTTACCACAGCTCCTGCACCTACCACACTGTTGTTTCCTACTATGGAGCCTCTAAGGATAATGGCATCAGAACCAATCCAAGAGTAACTTCCAATTTGTACAGGAGAATTAAGATAGGAATCTACTATATCCTTTTTGTAATCATGATCACTATCATAAACCTTTACGCCCTGACCTAAGCGAGCATTCTCCTTAATTAAAATAGAATCTCTGCAGTTTAAGCTTGAAAAGTCATTGATAAAAACTTGATCTTCTAAAGTTAAGGTGCCACCTGTTACATTTAACGTAATGTAATCTCTTAAAGAAACCTTTTTGCCAATAATAATTTTGCCCTTCTTTCTAATGGTTACTTTTAAAGACGGACATAACCTAGCACTAAAAGAGCACTTGAATTTTGAGCCATATAAAAGTTTAAACTTTAAGATGGTCAAAATGCTAAATAACCTAGTATAGATTTTAATTAGTAGTTTCATTAAGTTGATCCTGGTTTGATTGAATAGACATTACTAAAGCTTCAAAGATCTTGCTGCCAATAAAATTAGCACCATAAATAGACAAGTGGTTATCGTCAGAAAACAGTGGGTTCCCATTGTCATCAAATAACCTACAGTAATTGTCTTTACAGATAGCTGGATTTGGATCAATAAAGCTTACATTAGGATGGTGCAACGTAAATGCTTTTATGTGATTGTTTATTAGCCTAAATTTATCGTCAAACAATATGTTTTCCTGCTGGCAATTTAAGGTGTCAATCAATGCTGTTGGTAGATATTTATTGTGATCTTTTATCATATGACATTGGGTAATGTTATCAATGGCTTCTACACCAAATAAACTTCCAACCACAATGAAATGTCTATCAGGATACTTACTAATTAACTTCCCTATGCCTGCATTTAGGTATTGTTCAAGATTTTGATAATTGTCTTTAAAGTGTTGATACCATCTGTGAGAAATAATAATAGGTACTGTCTTTTCTTGCTTTGCAATGGTGTTATCAATTAAGTTAAAGTAATTCTCAAGAGAGCCATATTGTTTTGTTATTGGATCAATAAAGTACTTTTTAGAACCTATGCATTTATCTTTTGAATAACAGTAAGTTCCGTTATTTGAAATAATTTGAATATTTACCTTATTTTGTGTGAAATAATCCACATAATGCTTAGCATGTGAATCGCCTAATAGTAAAATTTGTGTTTTTTGAAATGGGTTATTAAAACAAGGTTTTATATCCTTTATAGGAAAAGGTAGAACACCTGCTCCAAAAGGTATCTCAATATGATATCTTGATTTAAATCCATGGTGGTTAATGGTAATTTGCACTAGAGCAATTAAAAGCGCATACGCGATTAAGAATTTCCAAGCATAGTTTCTTCTTTTATCAATTAGATGATAGCTAAGTATAGCAAGTATGCCAATAACAAATAGGCATAGCAATGTATCATTTATTAAATTAATTCTTGAGAAAATGCTTAAGACAATCCAATGGTAGATATATAAAGAATAGGATAGTTCACCTAAATATTGCATTGGTTTGTTTGAAAGAATGCTCTTTTCATTATTAGTTGCAATTACTAGCATTGCACCAAGAACAGAAGGTAACACTACAAGTGTTGACCAGATTTTTGAGTCAGTTCTAAAAAGAATTGACACAATGAGAATGAGACCTAGTATTTCAATTAAGAGTTTCTTTTTATAACTTAATAGCTGTAGCTTGTTTAAAGGGAAAAGATAGACTATACCTCCAGCTAACAACTCCCATGCCCTAGTGTGTAACAGAAAATAACTATTGTCCTGTGAATAGTAAAGGGATAAAGCTAAAGAAATTACAAATAAAGCTACAACAACAGGCTTTATTAGTGTCCTTTGGATTTTTGAGATAACTAAGAGAATTATTGGGTAGAACAGATAAAACTGCCACTCAACAGATAAGGACCAGGTATGTAGCAGGATTTTATTCATGCTTCCAACATCAAAATATCCATCACTGAAGGCAAATCTGAAGTTAGAAACGAAGGTTAATGCAAGTAGAGCCTCTTTGTTAAATTCATAAAAGTCTTTAACATTAACTAATAACAAAAAGGTAATTAGATAAGTTAAAGCAACTGCAGTAAATAAAGCAGGACAAATTCTTTTAGCACGTCTTTTCCAGAAATCTAGCAGCTTAAAACTGTTATTGTTTACTCCCCTTAAAATAATGGAAGTCATTAAAAAGCCTGAGATTACAAAAAAGATATCTACGCCGACATAACCACCGTTTATGTGAAAGACAGAACTTCCTGTTAACGAATTAAAGGATAAAAAATGGAAGATAATTACCAATAAAACGGCAACAGCTCTTAAACCATTGATATCTTTTCTAAATTGAGATGGCATAAGACGTTTATTTCCTTGCAGCCTTAAATTTCATTTTTAAGCCTAATAAACAGAACACATAGTGATTGTGGTAGAAGGTAACTGAGAATAGTCTTTGTAAAAAAGACAACTGCTGATGCTCTACACCATTGTGCTTAATGCAAATCTTTCTGTCGGATTTGAATAGTTTTTTTATTTTTTTAGAACTGTGGGAGGTTAAGGATTCTAAATGCTTAACCATTAAATTCTTAATCACATAGTTCTGTTTATGATTTTGTTGATTACGGGTAAATAAGAAGTGATCCCCGTAAAAGACTTTCATTTCATTAGGAATTTCAAAGTAGTTCTCTTTTCTTCCAAAGAATGCTGAGCCAAAGAAACCATATAGCTTATTGATTGGCTCAAAAGTACATTCACTATCTTCAGGATAAGTGTCAAACTGAGATTTAGGTGTATTAGCAACACAGTCGATGCCTACTAAGCCTACATCAGAATTATCTTTTGATAAAAACTCATCTACATTTTTAAACAAATTATTTGGGAAAATAATATCGTCATTTAATATTCCAAAGTAAGGAATATCCTTTGAGCTCAACTTAATACCTAAGTTCCAAGCTGGATTTACAAATAAGTTTTCCTTTTGAACAAACACTTTTACTTTAGATAAGTTACAACTAAAGCCTTTAGAAGAATTGTCAATTAAGATAATTTCACCAACACTGTCTGACTCTTGAAGCTGATTTAAAAGCTTAGTTAGCACTTCAAGATCTTTTTGCATGGTTGGTATAATAATAGATAACATTAGTGCTCCTGTAACTTGTGTTGTAGCTTTAGTTGCTTTTTAACTTCATCAAAAATGTATTTGCCAACCAAAAAAGCTCCGTAGGAATGATTATGGTGTGCGTCTTCAAATAGGCTGTAATTATCTTTTGTTATGTAATAGCTATTATCAGATTTTTTTAGGGCGTTTCGTCTATCTATTACATATACATTATTTCTCTTAGAAGCATATGTTTGCAGTTTTTGGATAAACAAATTATTAAAGTCGTTAAGATTGTCTTTCTGTAATGCTGTATTAGATGAATTTACAAAAAAGCGTAAAAATGATTTTGATAGATCTAATTTTGCAAATGAATTCACCGTTTCAGAGATTGATACTCCATTTCCTACTACAAAGAAATTTAGATTAGGATATAGTTTGATTTGTTCATCCAAATCAGAAATTACAGCATCAATGTAGAGTTCTGTTGATTTTTTATTGTCTTCAATTTTGTTTTCTCTTAAATATTGGTCTTTGTAAATATACCAATAGTTAGTGATAACGATACTATCTCCTGATTTCAAAAATTTTAATGTATTTTTGAAATGTTTGTAATAAATAGAAAAACGCTCTCTTTTAGTGTCGTATAGAACATTATTCATATTTGCAAAATAACTACCATAAGCCATTGTTGCAGGGCAATTATAGGTATATACAGGTGTATCTTGATGTAACAAGAAATCTGCAAACATTGCA
>CACZXZ010000066.1:0-2512 GCA_902785325.1 uncultured Succinivibrio sp.
CTAGAGATGCTTTAAAATTGAAGGATATGATCCTTCTGGTTAATTCTATTATTCACAATAAGCCAATAACTACGTTAGAGGCTTAAGGTAATAGGTATGATTCTTTAATAAGATGAGTTCCGATAAAACCAGAACCACCAAAAATAATGTAATTCATAAAATATACTTTTAAGGTCTAACTATTTTCTCTAATCTCTAACGAGAACATCATGAAAACTAATATTAATAATCGAGACTCTCTCGACATTTTGTACGGTCTTTAAGTTATCCGATTCTTTCCGTTACTTCCTACTTACTCTTCGCTAAATAGTTTTATATCTTGTATCTTGATATTAGGATCTATAAAAATGGTATCAATATTAAAAGCATGCCATAGATAATCTTGCGATACCCTAAAAGCGTAAGTAAAACTTCCATTTTTGCAAGCAAAATTATAACCATAACTAGCTTTGCCATTTGTGGATGAACTTAAATTTAGTTGGTAAGAATAATTTTTATCACACTTTGCCTTTAACGTTAGAATACTACCCTTATTAAGATTAAAATATTTTGCTCCATTAAAGTAGTATTTACCTTTGCATAGTTTAAAATCATCAATTTTAAGTTGCTCAACTTTGTTATTATTAACCTTATCAAAACGCCCTTGTAAATATGGTAGCATATTCACATTATAAGTGTGTATTAATGATTTATAACTATTTTGTTTAGTTTTATCTGCTAACAGCTGGTTGAAGGTATCGACAGAAACAATATCATAGCCATAATCAATAACTTTAAAATCTAAATTCTTTAGATTATATTAGTCTTTATCTGCTCACAACTCATTGCTTAATTTCATGATTTTTCTCTTACGGCAAAAAATAAATTGGACATATTTTTATTGTCACTAATATCACTTAAGTCTCTTGAAGAATTTTTTCTAGGCTCTTCTATAAGGCTTGAGTAATCAAGTAATTCATCCATTCGATCTTGACCAAGTATTTCAATTAAATTATTGAAAATCGAAATCAAAGATTCATCGTCGTAGCAAAATATAATGACGTTATTAAGATTGTGATTATCAGATCCTAAAAGTTTTTTGATAATATCCGCGTCTTGAGTAGAACAAGAGTGACCAAAAATAATTATGTTATTAGGCTCACTAATTAACTTTTTAAGATCTTTAAAATCTGTATTCTTTAAAACTCTCTGATTCTTCTTTTCAAAACAATAGCATGATTTATCAGCTTTAAGATTATTATTAGGATTATTTGAGTACCCAAAAATAATATTGTCATAATCAATAGAACCATTTACATGGTAGATATAACTAGCCACCCCTGACTTTTCCTTTTTAGAAATATTATTAAATACAAAACTAGAGGTGCTTGTATAATTAAAATCAATTACGCAAGAAATATCACTTTCATTTATTGAAATTTTTTCAATAAGATTTTTAGAGCGTGATTTTAATGAATAAAGATATACACTTAAAACATCTTCATTAAAATACTTAAGTAAAGTTTTTTGGTCTTTTTGTTTATTGATCATATTTTGAGCAAAACTACGTAAATAATCAGAAAAAACAGTGCAAAAAGCTTGGATCCCGTCATAATATGAACCAGCTAATGAAGGATGATTTATTAGTGGAATTTTATTTTCATTGTTGGAGGAAATAGTAGTTTGTTTGTTATAAAGTGATGAAGAAAAACGCTTACTTAATGATTTATCACCAGTTACACAGTATTCTATAAAAGCTTCTACATCCATCCAACCATATATAGAATTTTCAGCAAACGATATTTTTTTATCTATAATATCAAAGGCAATTTCTAAGTCTTTTAGTATCTGTTCTTCTGAGTCTATTTGTCTATCATCTTTATCAATTCCCAAAACAGTTTTAGGCTCCTCATGAAATTTTATAATAAATTTCTT
Source organism: uncultured Succinivibrio sp. (assembly GCA_902785325.1). Classification (GTDB taxonomy): domain Bacteria; phylum Pseudomonadota; class Gammaproteobacteria; order Enterobacterales; family Succinivibrionaceae; genus Succinivibrio. Next base: position 1,915 of record CACZXZ010000066.1, read on the forward strand.
TTCATCAAACACACTTGAATATTTATCATTAAATATAAGTTGCAAAAAATCATAAAAAAAACAATTTTCTGTATACTTACAAATTTCCTTTGCAACTGATGTTGGCCTATTTGTAATTTCTTCAATATTTTCATTTATCTGCTTAAACAAACTTTTCGATAAATTATTTAGATTGATGTTTTTACCTATAAAATTTTCTATGAAACTAGAAAATTTGGATGTTTTTCTCTGACTCTCACTTATGTTATAAAACCTAACTTTATATTTACAATAAAGTGAAAAACAAGCAACATATCGGATAAAGTCACTATAGCGAGTCTTATTTCCAAAGGCTAAATCAAAGCCATTACCAAGAATTAATATATCCTTTGCTTTTGTTTTAATGTTTTGATTATTTGATTGAATACATGACATAAAAAACTACACTATTCCTTTTCAGATTATTTCTTTATACTATTCGTTAATTTCTTCTGAACAAATTTCAGAATTTGACTCATCATTTGAATCAGAATAACCTTGCCACTCTCTAGCAATTTTATCCCATTGAAATAGTGAGTTATTACTATTAATCCATGTTTCCCAATATTTTGGGTCATCT
>CACZXZ010000066.1:2589-11146 GCA_902785325.1 uncultured Succinivibrio sp.
GTCTACTTGTATAATGTTAATAACCAAAAAACAACAACAAGAGACCCAAGATGAATAGTACTAATTCTTTACCTTTAGATCAATATATCCCTGTTAATTATAGTAAGGGAATGTTAGCTGTACCTACTTTTGTAGAGAGATTTAAACAAACTCATGTGAAAGTGAGTTCAATACTTAGGAATGAAGGTACGCTACAAAAAGCTTTAATTAGTGATAACGAACACCATCACAAGATACTCTTTTCTGAACATGCTTATGTGTCGCTATAAAAAAGCCTTTGTTTAAATTATTCCCCTTAAGTAGCACTTTCTGAAATTAGCCTCTATCTAAAAACAAATCATTCATCTAAACTACGCCTCCTAAAATTTATCAATTGGCTATTCTTGCCAAAAGTTTACTAAGTATCGATGTTTAAGGATTGTTAATGGCTTTTATACTAAATTCAAAGAATTTCTCCTCTTACTCAAAAGAAATAAAGGCGAGTTTAATACGTTTCTTTTATGTAACAGCTTTAGTAGTGTTACCTGTTTTTTATGATTTATTCTCACATCTTTTTTTAGATGAGAGAATAACCTTAGGTAGACTAATTAACATTATTATCTGTGTAGTCCTACTCTACTTTTACTTTCTACTATCTGTTGATAGTAAGATTTTAAATTTAGGTAAATCACATGCCTATAAAGTAAAGCTTAAAGATCTAGCTAAAAGCATTAGACTCCCCTTGTACCATATACAAACTAAGCAAAAGCGCTTAGCATCCCGTATTGACTCTAACCATCTTAAGGAGCAATACACAGATATTAAAAGTAACACATCTGTAAACAAAGCTTCATACGCAGAAGATGCTTATGCTTATGAAAACACATCTGCCTTGGATCCTACTTATAACACAAACACAAACTGTAACTGTAATCCATCAGCTACAGATAGCCATACCACAGCCTTTAACCCTAATCCTTTTGACAATTACCACTTTGATAAAGAAGCAAATTTTGATGCTATATCTATTGCTGATCATCAAAACTCAAACTATCAGAGTACATACTCTTTAATTGACGAGCTTGAGCGCAATTGTGATAAGTATCTTGCTAAAGATACTTCACCATATACATCATCCCCAACTACAATTGCTCTTGATACTGAAACTACAGAAGCAGCTGCAACCACCAAAGTAGCTTCATCTGCAGAAGCTTTAGCTGCAACTGATACCACCTCAACAACTGTATCTTTGGCTGCAGGATCCTCATCCTTCTCATCATCCACAACTAAATTCTCTGCTGTAAAGAAGTTCTTGTCGACTGTTACAAATGGTACGACTGGTACGACTGATACGACTCCTACAACTAGTGCAACCGCTACCTCAAATACAAAAGGTAAAACCTACACTACAAGAAACTTATTTAAGGAAGATAAAGCAACTAAAACTTCTATATTTAGCCCATCTTTATTTAAACCAAAAGCTGCTACCAATTACTACCTTCACAAAGACTTTACCCCAGAGATTACCTACACTTACTTAGGTAAAGGCTTTGAGTTTAAACCTGATCACACAAGATTATTAAACAATTTATTAAATACAGGTCTGATCTTTAACTGCGACGAGTGCCATGGCTCCCTGCAAATTCATGAACTTGAAAAGCATAATGATAAAAGTTTATTTACTCTAACCTCAAACCTTAAAGGTCATACTATCATCTTTGGAACCACTGGTAGTGGTAAGACTAGAGCCTTTGACTTATTTATAAGTCAAGCCATCTTAAGAAATGAGGTGGTGATTGTAATCGATCCTAAAGGTGATAGAGATTTAAAAGCTAATCTTTATAAAGTTGCTGAGCTTATAGGTAGAGAGGATGCTGTTGAAGTATTAGACTTAGTAAATTTAAAAAACACTACAAGTCCTTTTAATTTACTTGGAAGCTCAAACAAACCTACTCAAATTGCCGATAGACTTACAAGCTTAATGAGCAATAATAAAGACAATGACTTTGCAAATTACGCTCATCAAGCAGTAGCAGCTGCGGTTATTGCCCTTTGCTTTAAACACAAAGAGTTAAATCTTAGGAACATAACTAATAACTTAAACCTTACAAGCTTATTTGACGGAGTCTTAAACTTTATCATCACCTTTTTAGTTAAGACTAATAATGACAAACTTATTGAGGTTTTCTACTGCTTTGTAAAAGACTTTAAACTTAACTTTAAAGAATTTACCTTTGGTGATTTGCTTAAAGACAAGATTTTACAGCTTGAAAAAGAAAAACAACTTGAAGCGGAATTTGCTAAAGTAAAAGAACTTAGAGGATCCTCTCAAAACAAAGCTTACGATAAATCTTCAGATGAAACTTCAGGTGACACTTCTGTTGACTCTTCATTAGTATCAGAAAAAACAGCTAACAAAGATTCCTCAAATAGTTTTTCAGATGCTCATTCAGCTAGTGATAACTTATCAATTGAGACTAAAACATCCTCTACAGCTTCCTCCTTTGATACTGCTCCAACCTTTGCTGCTGGTCACATCTTTGATACTGATCCAACCTTCAATGCTGCTCCTATTTTTGAAGCTGAAGATGTATCAAGCACAACTACAAACGCTCAAGATCCCAAAGATCTCAAAACCTCTAAAGGATCATCCAAAAAGAGCTCTTCAAAAAGTGCTAGTAAAAAATCTATCTCGGATACTAGCTCTAGCTCCACAGAAAATACTAAGGCTAAAACCACTGTAAATACCAAAGCTAAAGCCGCAGTAAATGCTAAAGCAAAAGGAGGTAATGGAGGCAAAGCATGTAAAGATCTTAAAGACAATAAAATGGTCGATGCTAAGGAGCCTTGTGACAAAGATACTTCAAAAGGTGCTAAAGCTCCCCTCAAACGCTTAAGTTTTATGGATAAAGTAAATCGTATTGAAAAGCTTTGTTTAAGACTTAATGATCTTGATGACCGTTTTGAAATCACCTCTGATTTAGAAACTCTTTTAAGACTTTGTAAACTTGATGCAACCTACTTTGCAAAGGTTACCGCAGGTATTCATCCTATTTTAAACACCTTGTGTTTATCAGGTCTTGATAACTACTTATCAGCAAGTCACATTGCTTTAACAGTAGCTCAAGTATACAAAGAGAATAAGATTTTATATGTAGCTTTAAATTCTCTTAAAGACACTACCCTTGCAACTTATGTAGGTAAACTCTTACTTTCAGATATGGCATCTACAGTATCTGATATTTACTCAGCAAAAGAAAATTCTGATATCAATTTAAAGATTTCAAAAAACAAGCAAAGCTATCTTAAAACACTTGAAAACCATGAACTTCAAAGCTTTGATAATCTCTTTGAGTTTCAGAATTTAAAACGAAAGATAGCAGTCTTTATCGATGAAGCAAGTGAAATTGCTAATGAGCCCATGTTGCAGCTTTTAAATAAATCCCGTGGTGCAGAGGTTAATATCACTTTAGCTACTCAATCCTATGCTGATTTAGTTAAACGCACAGGATCTGAGAGTAGTGCCCGTCAAATCATTGCTAACTGTAATACCAAGTTCTCATTACGTGTTAAAGATGACGAAACAGCAAAAGTATTTACTAATGAACTTCAATATACCTCTATCTATCAAAAAGCTAATGCCATAGGTCAAAACGCTTTAAGTGAAGCTATTACAGGATCAGATAACAACAGCTACTCTAAAAGACAGACTCAAGCAGAGCTATTTCCACCTTCAGTATTATCAAGTCTTCCAGATTTTGAGTATGTAGCAAAATTGTCAGACGGAAGATTTGTAAAAGGTGTCTTCCCTATTCTAGATGTGGAAAGTGAATACGGTGAACTTAATGGCACTAATCAAAAGCCTAAAAAGGAAGTACTTTCAAAAATCAAAAGTTTTTTTAAAGATGCCAAGAATTTATTAGTTTTTCTAAGTGTAGGCTTTTTTAATATTCTAAGGTTAGTCTTTTTGGTATTAGTATGGCCTTGGTTTAGATTTTTAGTAAAAGCTATTCATCACTTTTTGATACTTCCTATTGTTGGACCTTTTATAAGACTTTTTAATAAAAACCTCCTATTACCTACAAGGCCAATGGTTGATAACAGATATCACAGTCGTTATAAAAAAGGCTTTATGTACTTTTTTAAAAGCTATAAGTTCTATCAAGACAATTTAGCCTTTTCTAGAGCTTATACTGAAAAATTAGACTTAGGCGATCTTGAAGGGTTAAAGGATTTAACCCCACCGGAGCCTTCTTTAGAATATAAAATAAAAGCTCTAAAGGGAGGTACCGATTATAAACATACTCATCTTGATCAAGTAAAAATGCTTGTACGCTCTTATAATGCGTTTTTAAAAGAGCAAGATAAACTACAGACTAATACCTCCAGATCTTCATCAAAGACGGATGCTAAGGAGGTATTTCAACCTACAGATCATATCAATGAGTTAAATAGTTCAAGCAGCTCTCCTAAAGATAGTTGCAAGACAGCATCTATTGACTTTACAGCCTTTATGGAAAGTACCTTTAGAACTTGGCAAAACTCTGATAAACAAAATAAGACTCATCAAAATATTGATAAAGCAGATAAACACGCTGATGATAAGGATAATGAGCTTTTTGAAAATCATGTTGATGCCCCTGTTTATGAAGAAGCTCACGTGCCAAGTGAAGCAGGAGCTCAAGCTACTGCTCAAGCTCACGCTAAAGCTAAAACCATAGACATTACTCAAGAGCAATCAAAAGAGCTGGTTCATGCACAAGCTAAAACACAAGAACAATCAAAAGATCCTGTTTATGCTCAAGACCGAACAAAAACTCAAACTCAAGCTCAAGCTTCTTCTAAAGACTTAGGTAAGGTACAAGACAAAGCTAAACCTAAATCTAAAGCTATAGAGCAAGAACCTACTAAACCTCAGGATGTAATGCTTCTTCAAGAACAAGATCAAGCTAAAACACAGACTGAAGCTGAGGCTCAGGTTCTAGATCAAACTCAAGCTCAAACACAGGTTCAGGCTCAGGCTCAAGTTCAAGTTACCCCAAAAAACAATAACGAGGCTCAAAAGCCTATCAACCTTAACCATAAGGTTTTGAACGCTCAAGAGTCTGCAAATACAATTCATGAGGACTTAAATCCCCTCAAGACTTGTACTTCTCATGAAGACAATATCAATAATACTTTAGCTTCAGCTTCTGATGAACTTGAAAATTACAAAGACACATCTTTTAAAGTTCCTGATGGTCCTAATGTTCTTGGTGTTTATGATGTTCATGACGTTCCTAATGTTCCTAATGTTCCTAATGGTCATGACGTTCCTCTTGAGCATTACTCTCGTCATGAACCTCACTCACTTCACTCACTTCACGATCTTCACGATCTTCACGATCTTCACGTTCCACACTCTCTTTCTGCTCTACAAGATCTTGAAGCATCTAAAGACAATTTAAGAAAGGATTTAAAAAGCTCTCTTAAATCCTCTTTAAAAGACACTTTTAAAGAGAACTTAGAGCTTTTTAAAACACCTGAGGAAAGTAAAGCTGCTTTAGATGAAGGATCTTCAAATTTACCTTGCAACCATGCAACTTACACAAGATCTGAAGATCTTAAAACCAAAGCTCATAGTGCTCATAGCACCTTCCAAAGCAGTGAAGATAGTAGTTGTAGTGGTAGTAGTAGAAGAAGCTGTAGCAGCAACCACAGCAACCGTAGTAGTGATTGCTGTGTTTACAGTCCTACTAATACCAGTCACAGCAAAACAGATAGCTTGGACTCCTGCTCTTGTAATGGTGAATTAAATTACTCTCAAAGTAACAGTATGCATACTCACTGTAGTACATCATCAGATCATCAAGAGCATGAGTATGAACTACTGCAAATGCAAGAGCAAGAACAAGTGCATAATCAAGAGCAAGAAAAAGAGTTTGACTATGAGACTTTTATAAGCTCTTTATCTGATGCAGACAAAGCCTACCTCTCAAGACAAGCGGTAGCTGCAAGCTATAGTTACCCATCAAGCTTATTTAAATATGAGCTAAAGGATAGATTAGATGACAGTAAAGCTTGTATTGACACTAAAAAGGCTTTAAAAAATGCTTCAATTCATAGCAAAGCTATCTTTAAAACTTGCCCTTGGTCAAATAATGAATTTAATGTTGACCTTTTTAAAGCAAGATTTAATTTATCTAAGTCTAAGCTAACACAAAGGTACCACACTTTAAATAAGCTTAATATTCTCTTTTACTCACGATTATCATCAACTGTTAATCAAGGCTTTACAAATGAAGCTTATCCTATAGTTTCAAGGAAAGTTTCTAAAAGAAGATTTGAGAATAATTTATGTAAACCTATCTTTCTTCGCTTAGGTTTAACTAAATCAATTTGTTTTACTATCGATACTTTAAACACAAAGGAAAATAACTATGTTCAAAGAAATATCAATTACAGAATATCTAGTGCTAAGTGCAATTGTACTTTTACTACTAGCTCTTATTTAAACAGCTCTAATCTTGATGCTGCTATTGCAGATGACTTTGATAAAAATCAAAGACAAGTAAAGGTAGATTTTTATAACTCTTTTGCCTCCTTACAGCAGGTAAAAAAGGTTTTACTAAAAGACTTTACCTTTAAACACAATCTAAACACCTCAATTAGCTTAAATCGCTACTTTAGTGCTAGCAAAGACAAGACTAGAAGCTTTTCAAGAATCAATCAGCCTTTTGATAACTACATCATCTTTAAGCTTGAGAAAGCACAAAACTTCTTTTACCAGGAAAATCTTCCAAATCCTATTGAAGTAATCTTAAAAGATTTAAACTCTTCACTTGAGTACAAACCTAATCTCAATCCTCAAAGTTATAGAGGTTTTAGAAGGTTGTACGCCAAAGATTACTTGTACAAAAGTTGCTATAAATCGATAAGAATTACTTTTGACAAAATGCAAAAGGCTTAGCATCATCTTGTTTTCTAGGTGAAATCAAGGCTATGATTTAAAGGAGGAGCTAAAGATCCTCCTTTAAATGCATTTAGAGTTTTGTATCTTTTTTATTTAGCTTAGGCTCAGACTTTAAGCTTTAAGTCACAGCCCACAGATCTGAAAAGGTTATGAACTTTTAGAAACTTTCCCTATCAAGGAGTATATATGCAAAGAATTACAGTTGGTATTACAAGCTTTACCCAAGCTAAAAATAAAGATTTACTTTTTATTGACAAATCAAAAGAGCTTTTATATCTCGTACAACATTACAAGTTTGCTTTTTTATCTAGACCTAGGCAATTTGGAAAATCTTTACTTCTAGGTGCTATTAAAACCTTGTTTTCAAAAGGCATTGAGCCTTATTTTAAAGGCACCTATATAGCAGGGTGTAATGACGATGGCTCTCCTCGTTGGGATGAACCACTATATCCAGTAGTAAGTCTAGATTTCTCAGGTTGTGTAAATGAGTCATTAGATACTTTTAGACAATTATTTGTAGCAAAAATAAATCTAATTGCCTCAAAATTAGACTTAGAGCCAATCCACCTAAAAAGAAATATCGCTCAAAGTTTTATTGAATTCTCAAAGAAGTTAGTCAAAAAGTATCCTCAAGGCTACGTATTGTTAATTGATGAATACAACACACCATTAAACCATTCAATCGGTGATAGCATAGCCTTTGAAAAAATTAGAAATGAGCTTCATTACTTGTACGCAAATATCAAACAAAGCAAGATCTCAGCTCATCTAAGATTCATGTTAGTCACAGGCATCACTCATTATGAAGAACTTTCTGTACCTTACTTTAATCTAAAAGACATAACTTACGATAGTAATCTTGCAACAATCCTTGGCTTCACCAAGGATGAGATCCTTTATTACTTTAAAGACTACCTAAAAATTGCAATTGAAAAATTACATCACTGTAAGAGTGAAGATCTTGATAATACAACCTATCAAGCCTATCTAGATGATCTTCTAAAGACTCTTGAGACTTATTACGGAAATTACAGCTTTGACGAGTTCGGTAAGAAAACCGTTTTCTCGCCTTGGTCTGTAAACAACTTCTTTAAAGCTGCAGATCTACAAGAAAAAGTTTGCTTTGATGACTATTGGTACGATGCAGGTGGTCTTCCACCTGAACTTGAGTATTACCTAAAGCACCACTTTAAAGATTTTCTTAAGATCTATCAAAACCAGTGTCATCTTTCCAAATTTACTATCAAAAATCCTTGCTCGATTCATGAAATTGATTTTAGATACATACTCTTACAGACAGGCTACCTGTCCTTAGCAAAAGGTTCTAGTTTAATAGATGGTGGTGTATTACTGACTACTCTCCATGGCAAGCCATGGAGGTTCTTACCTGATGACATTCTGCTATAAACTTACATCATTTTCAGACTTTGGTACTACAGTCTTCCTGTCAGAGCAGAGAACTTAACAACCGTGCAGTCTTCTGACCACATCTGCGCTGTTTGAAGGCGCGGGTTGTATTTGAGATATTTCTCAGGAGGCGTAATCAGTCCCCCTTGTATTATTAGCAGCTACAGCTTAATACCACTGTTAGCTACTTTAATTTTGTTTACTTTAATATAAGTAATT
>CACZXZ010000067.1 GCA_902785325.1 uncultured Succinivibrio sp.
AGAATCAGGTTTTAACTTACCCGACTTCTCCCAATTTCTCATGGTTTGAACATGAACACCTAATAGTTTTGCTGCTTGACCTATGGAAATTATCTTTGATATATTCTTAATACTTACTAAATATTAAATAGGATAATTATAAACAATTTATATATTTATTGCAACAGTTAATTACCCTTACTTTGTGGATTGAAAAGAAAAGATTGACTTAAAGCATGCTTTCATAGCAGTTGTATGTGCTGTTTCTAATTTTTGTAAGCTGGCTTTAAAGATCTTAATGAGACAATTCTTACTTACGCCTTTTTCTTTATTTGTTTTTTAGTAAGTCTCGAATTTCAGTAAGTAGCTTTACATCCTCAGGCACAACAGGTGCAGCATCTTCTGCTTTTTCTTCTGAAATGAGCTTAGTCTTAAGCTTGATAATCACTTTAATAAAGATAAAAATTGCAAAAGCTACAATCACAAAGTCTAAAAGATTTTGTAAGAACATACCATAATGCAACTCAATACCTGCACTAGTCTCAGTTTTATCTTTTAAGGTAATGGCAAGATCTTTTAAATCAATATTACCTACAAATAAACTGATAATTGGCATAATCACATCTGCAACAAGGGAGGATACGATTTTGCCAAAGGCAGTACCGATGATGACACCGATAGCCATGTCCATTACATTTCCTTTAACAGCAAATTTTTGGAATTCCTTTAAAAATGAGGTTCCACTTTTCACAAGATTGATATTCTTCATAACCTCACCTTTTGTGTTGTAAATTTTGACCATAATTGTAATGGTAGAAAGAGTTTTTGGTATATAAGATTTTTGTAAGACAGTGACTTTGAACACATTCCTTTTCAATCTGTTAGCAAGGAGCATGTCAAGTATATGCATTTAAGGAATTAGTTGTTGTTTTAGAGTAGCTATGACTTAACAGTAAATGCTCTGAGTAAAACAAAATGAGATGTTTCAAAATACACTTATGCTTCATTACATTTAGTAGCTTTGCACTCATAAACGCACTTTATTGAACAGATAAAGTCATTTACTTTCTTTAGTTACTTCAATTGAAGTTTTTGAGTATTCAGATACCAGACCTAATTCATTAAAGAATTTAAAATAATCATTTGCTAATGCTTGATTATCAATAAAGGATGCTTGAGTATTTACCACAAATTCCACATACTCAAGATCTTTAATAGTCATTGCTCTTTTAATGCGCTTCTTAACTGATTGCTCTAGATTTTTCCAATACTTTCTGCAAATGTACATAAGCAAATAAAGATCATTAAGCTCTGTTCTTCTCAAATAATCATCAATCACATATTCAGCTATGTCGTTAACATTGATTTGGTTTATTTGTTCCTTGACTATTGATCTAGAATCGGAGATTTTTATGATATTTGGAATAACTTTTTCAACTTTAAATCTCACCCACTTCATCATGTACTCATGACACATAAAATCATCAATTTCAGACCACTTATCAGAAGTTGAGAGCTTTGACACTTGACTAAATATTTCAGATAATAACTTTTTGTCATCGGTATCTAGCCATTTATGCATGAATGTATTTAAAAGCGAGAATTTACCTTGTTCTAACAAATCAAGACAAGCTCTAATGTAATTTGCTTTATTTACGTTATACAAATTGACTAAACTATTTGAATAGCTCTGCTCGATGCCATAATCTTTGTAGATGCTATCTGCAGAATTTAGGAAGGTAACTTTATTCCAATCTAAAGCAGACATATGCCAATCTCCTTGCAAATCTAATTTGCAAGGAAGATTTAAAGCATACACTCCAGACACATACAACATCGATTGAATACCAACTTATAGACTATAATAAAACATTGATTCAAATCTACCAGACTGTTTAATTCTAACCTATCGAGTGTATTTTGAAAATACAACTGTTAGGCGAATCAATAATCACGATATTGACCAATTTTATAAGATTTAAGATATGACTTTCACTTATCAAATGATAAATTTGACGAAAGGTATTTAAGTTTAAGGTATAAGTTTTAGTAAAATTGAACTAACTGAATTTGTTTTGGATTAAATATGCTAGATGCTGATTTCTTAAATTGTCGCCTGCCTGAAGGTCAGAGTTTTACTACTATAGTTAAACACAAGCAGATTTATGTCGATAAAACCGACCTTATTTACAAGTTAGCATTAGACAGAAAGCCAATACTTTTAACAAGACCAAGAAGATTTGGTAAATCAACTATAGTATCCACCTTAGAAGAACTATTTACTCATGGTGTAAAACAATTTGTGGATGCAGATGGTAATTTAAAAGAGTCCTATTTTAAAGGTTTAGCTATTGAAAAACTTTGGAAGGATGAAGGTGAATATAAAGTTATTCACATTGATTTTTCAACATTTGATACAGATACCACAGCATATATTTGTGATGTACGACCTGATCTTAGAAAGAATGACAAAGCTGAAGTTTATGCACAATTCTTTAATTACAATTTCTGCAATTTCATCAAAGATATAGCTTTTAAATTTGGCGTTGAGCTATCTTCAAATCAAATAACTCCCACCAAGCTTTTTGAGGACTTAATTAAAAAGTTAGGTGAAAATAAGGTAGTTTTTTTAGTTGACGAATATGACTTTCCTTTAACTCATATTCCAAATGATTTAGCTACAAGTGAACATGAGGATTATCTTTCTAAAATCTCAATGATCCTAAAATCCTTCTATTCCTTGATTAAATCAAATAGCAAGTATTTTAGAAAAATCTTTGTCACTGGTATTACAAGATTTAAAGACGTAAGCATGCTAACTCTTGGTAATACCATAAGTGATATTTCATTATCTATCGACTTTGGAACAATAGTAGGCTTTACTCGTGGTGAATTAAAAAAGTATTTTTATGATCACTTGGTGATGTCAGTAACTTTGTTAAAAAACAAATCTGAAGAAAAAGTCACTGACAGTGACATTGAATCTTTATTAGACCAATTAGCCGTTTGGTATGATGGCTATTCATTTGATGAAAATGCACAATCTCATGTATTTTCCACTATTTCAGTGATTAACTTTTTCAGTAATTCAAACGCCAGAACAAAATTTAAAAACTATTGGTATGAATTAGGTGGAACACCAACCATTCTTGTAAATAATTGCCAAAAAATTTTGGATTCTGATATTGATAATGCTTTTAAAGAAGACTCTGAGTTTTGGGTTTCTGAGGATTCTTTTAAAAATCCAAGCTCTTATGAGAATATGGATCCAAAAGTCATGCTCTATCAAACCGGATATTTAACCTTAGCAAAGGCAATAGATACCGATGTGTATCTAAAGTTTCCAAATCTTGAGATTAGATCGTCATTTGCAAAGCTACAGTACTTATACCTTTTTAAAAATGCTGAAAAGTTAATTACTTCAAGTTTTAATCAAGAACTATCAAAGCTAAATTTTGAGACTTCTTTAGAAAAAATTGAAGCTTTACAGCAGATAAAAGAAAAACAATATACTCAAATACCTGACAGAAAGGTAAAAGACTATGCTTTGGTGTTTGATCAAGAAACTAAGAAGTTTGTAGCTTTTAAACAAAGCTAATGCTTTTTTATTCTCTTAATAGCTACTGTCATTTCGTCGACTCAAATAAGCAAAAGTTAAGGCTTAAGCTCAAGAACAAGAATAGATGCCAGTTTTAACTAGCATCTACTTCTTTAGAAACTTAAATCTCTATTTTTTAGCATTGAGCTTATATCTGGTTTTAGCATTAAACTCAATCAGCTCCACCTCAAAATTTACATCCCCTGATTTATAAGTATCAGTAAGTACTTTTTTAAGGTTTTGAGCTTCTTCAACAGTTTTTACAAAACGTCCCCAGGTCTTATTTGAACCATCAAATCTAAATTGCTTTTCTTTTAAGATATCTTTGATAGCAAAGGTGTTGCCATGCAACACCATCTTACAAGATGGTGTTAGTGCACTTTTAACTAACATTTCAAAAGCTTCAGGAGTTTTATACAGTACCCACAATAGAGCTAAACAATCTACATAAGCTCTGTGAGCATCATAAAAATAGCCGATGCAATTACTTAAATACTCAAGTTTTGAGCCTGGAAAACCTAATTGTGTCCAAGGTACTTCTTTTAAAGAGCAGGCCCAGGACAAATTAGCCAAGGATTTGAAACGTTTTTCAAAAAATGGTCTGTCAAATCCTGCATTGTGAGCAACAATTAAAGGACGACCTACTAAAAACTGAGCTACCATATCCTCATCAAAGCTATGATCTTTTACCATGTCGTCTGTAATACCTGTAAGATTTACAATTTCCTCAGGAATTGGCTCTTTAGGATCTTCAAATTCGTCATAGTATTTATCAACAGACAAAATAAGCTTTCTGTCTAAACTAAAGGTTGCTTTAACTAAACCTAATTCGATAACATGATCTTTAGTAGCATCAATACCTGTTGTCTCGGTATCTAAAAAAACTACACTGTATATCTTTTCACCTGGCAGTGGCTTATTTAATTGAATTGGAAAGTGTGTATCCACCCCTTCAATAGTTAAAGGAATTCTTTCTAGTAATCTGTAATTTTCTGGATGTGCTTTGATGTTATCAAGCATTGCCAAAGGGAAAACTTCATCTTTATTGTTCATATAAAACCTTACTAAATTAGATTACTTAAGCATTTATTCTTTGTTCCTTTGTATTCTAACTGTATTGAAACATAAAAAGGAGCTTTAGGATCTAAATTTTTGTTTTTATAAAATGACTGAAAATAAATTCTACAAAAATGCAAAGACTTATAATATCACGCTAAATAAACCACCAACTTCACCTCTAATATCAGTCCAACTTACGCAATAAAATCAAGCCAAATTACTCAATAAATTCAAGCCAAGTTACTCAATAAATTTAAGCCAAGTTACTCAATAAATTTAAGCCAAGTTACACAATTAAATTAAGCCAAATTTCCCAACATAATAAGTCCATGTTTCTGAATAAAATTAAGACAAATAACCGAATTTAATTTAAATTTATTCTTAACAAATTGATTTATATCAATTATTATCTAAGTGAATCAATTACTATTTTTTATGCTATGACCTACTTCAAAAGATACATTGACGATGATGTAAAAGCTTTACTTAAAAACAATTGTTTAGTTTTCCTTTCAGGCCCTAAAGGTTGTGGTAAGACTACCACAGCTCAAAAACAGGCTTTATTTACTCTTGATCTTAGTAATTCTATAAATCGAGAGAAGTTTTCTATATTAGGAGCTAACCACTCAGATTTACTATTATCAGATACTTCTCCTATTCTTATTGATGAATGGCAGCATGAACCTTTAATTTTAGAGCTTGCAAAAAAGGAGATTGATGATAGCGCTCCTTGTAAACAATTTATTTTAACAAGCTCTATATCCACTGATATTTGTCATGATGACCCTTTCAAAATAGACTCTAAGGATATAGCTAAGCTTACCATGCACACCATGAGCTTGTTTGAATCTAATGACTCAAATGGCGCAGTATCATTAAACTCTCTTTTTGAGAAACCAAAAGTATTTGCAAGATCATCACTTAAAATTGGAGATATAGCCTATTTAGCTTGTAGAGGTGGTCTTCCTGATACCTTAAATCAAGATAAAGATAAGGCATTACAAATTGCCAAGAATTATGTTGAGGATTTACTTAACATTCAAATCAACACATTAAAAGGTCGCAAAAAGAAAATTGATACCTCAAGATTAGCCTTAAAAGCTCTAGCTTGCTTTATTGGAACACAAACAAGTCTATCTAAAATTGCAAAAGATATTTCCTTATCCAAAAAGATCACAGATGAGACTTTATCTACCTACCTTACAGCTTTAAAAAAGATCTACGTAGTCGAAAACTCTAAAGCATTTGTACCGTATCTAAAGTCTAAAACTGCTATTAGAACTACCGATACTTGGTACTTTAATGATCCTGCTATCGCTTGTGTTGCATTAGGTATAACTCCTTTAAATTATCTTGATGATATTGGTCTTTTCCTTCGGATCTTTAAAAACTTATGCATAAGAGATCTTAGAGTATATGCTGAAGTTAATGATGGTACTGTATATCACTACCGTGATAAAACAGGTCTTGAATGTGATGCTGTAGTGGCACTTAGAAATGGAAAATACGGACTTATTGAAATAAAACTTGGTGGTCCTAAACAAGTTGAAGAAGGAGCTAAGAACTTAAACAAATTAGAATCGTTAATTGATGATACCAGAATGGAAAAGCCTAGCTTTAAAATGGTTTTGACAGCAATTGACGATATTGCCTATCAAAGACAGGATAAGGTCTACGTGGTACCAATTGGTTGTCTTAGTGCTTAAGATTTTAGACTTTGAGAAAGTGCTCCTAAAAATTTTTTCCTAACATCAAGGATTAAAAGCAATAAACTCTAAATAATGGTAAAATAGCTAAAATTTTTTTAGTTATCCGATTTTTATTGATAAAGGCTAATCATGGCTTGTAATTGTAAAAAAACTCTTCTTGTAACTAATGCTCTACCTTATGCTAATGGACCAATTCACTTAGGTCATATGCTTGAGCATATCCAATCAGATATCTTTGTTCGTTTTAATCGTGCTATTGGTAATACTGTTTACTATGTTTGTGGTGACGATTGCCACGGTACCCCTGTTATGATTAAAGCAGGTCAATTAGGTATTACCCCTGAGCAGATGATTGAAATCACTACTAAAGATCATGATGAGGATTTAAAAGGATTTTTAGTAAATTACGACAATTACTACAGAACCCATTCTCCTGAGAATGAGGAGATTTCAACTCTTATGTACAATAGAGCCTATGAGAATGGCTATATTGTAACAAAGACTATCTCTCAGCTTTATGATCCTGAGAAGAACATGTTCTTACCTGACCGTTTTGTTAAAGGTACTTGTCCTAAGTGCCATGCAAAAGATCAGTATGGTGACAACTGTGAAGTTTGTGGTGCTACTTATAGCCCAACTGAGCTTATCGATGCATATTCTGTAGTATCCGGTGCAAAACCTGTTTTAAAAGAATCTTTACACTACTTCTTTGATTTACCAAAAGCTCATGACTTCTTACACGATTACATCAAAAACTCAGGTGTAATTCAGTCTGAGATGGCAAATAAACTTGAAGAGTGGTTTGAGCAAGGTCTAAAGCCTTGGGATATCTCCCGTGATGCTCCATACTTTGGTTTTAAGATCCCAAATACTGAGGATAAATACTTCTACGTATGGATGGATGCCCCTATTGGTTACTTTGCATCCTTAAAGAATCTTTGCACTAAGAAAAATATCGATTTTGAACAATTTGTAAAGAAAGACTCAGATATTGAGATGGTACACTTTATTGGTAAAGATATTCTTTACTTCCATTCTCTATTCTGGCCTGCAACCTTAAAGGCAGCTGACTTAAGACTACCTAACCACATTTACGTTCACGGCTATGTAACTGTAAATGGCGCTAAGATGTCTAAGTCTAAAGGTACCTTTATCAAAGCTAAGACCTTCTTAAAATTCTTAAAGCCTGAAACTTTACGTTACTACTTTGCTTCAAAGATGAACTCCTCTGCTGTGGATATTGACTTATCCTTAGACGATTTCATGGCTAAGGTAAACTCTGATATCGTAGGTAAGGTTGTAAATCTTGCATCAAGAACAGCTTCATTTATTACTAAGCGTTTTGATGGTAAGTTATCAGCATCTCCATTTAATGCAGAGATCTTAGAAAAAGCTGCTTCAATTAAAGAGGACGTAATCAAAGCTTACTCTTCAAGAAACTATGCTGAAGCTATTCGTATCATCATGGGCTTAGCAGATGAAGCTAACCGCTACATTGATGCTAAAGCACCTTGGGTACTTGCAAAAGAAGAAGGTAAAGAAGCTGAGCTTCAAGCTGTATGCTCTGATGGTATCAACCTATTTAAGGCTCTTATCACTTACTTACAGCCAGTACTTCCAAATGTTGCAAAAGATGCAAGTGAGTTCTTAAACGACAATCTTGATTTTGATAAAGCAGGTGTACCTTTGTGCAACCACCAAATCAATAAGTTCAAGCCTCTATTTGCACGTATTGAAAAGACTGCTATTGATAAGATGATTGAAACCTCAAAAGAGGATTTAAAACAGGCTCAAGCACAAGCAGCTCCTGCTAAAGCACAAGAGAGTGCAACTTCAGAATACGAGCCACTAGCAGATGAAATCACTATTGACGATTTTGCTA
The DNA here is from genome assembly GCA_902785325.1 of uncultured Succinivibrio sp. GTDB lineage: Bacteria > Pseudomonadota > Gammaproteobacteria > Enterobacterales > Succinivibrionaceae > Succinivibrio. The sequence goes on from CACZXZ010000067.1 coordinate 8,228, forward strand.
AGATTGATCTTCGTGTGGGAACCATTGTTGAAGCAAAAGAAGTTAAAGAAGCTAAGAAGCTACTTCAACTTACTGTTGATATCGGTTTTGAAAAACGCAATGTCTTTGCTGGTATCAAGCAAGCTTACACCGAT
>CACZXZ010000068.1 GCA_902785325.1 uncultured Succinivibrio sp.
AATAGGCGGTGGCATGAATTGTCGTGCTATTTTTTGGGATGTTTAAATTATGAAAAAAGTTAATCTATTATTAGCAGCTGTTGTTGCTGCTTCTGTTTCAGCTCCTGCATTAGCTGAGTATACTCCTAATGCTCACTTCTTTGGTTATTTCCGTGCTGGTATCGGTTTTGATAAGAATGGTAGCGCTAACTCATACCAAGTAGGTGAAGTTGGTCGTTTAGGTAACGAAAATAACATGGTAGCAGAAATCGGTATTGGTACTGATATTGCTAAAGTTGATGATACTGTATGGACTATCAACTCTATGTTAAAGTCAATCTCAACTGGTACTGACGTACATGGTAAAGCATATGGCTATGATGTTAATAACTCATGGGATAATGGTACTTCAGGTGCAAGTTCAAAGACTGGTTATCAAAATGAGGCTGAAACCTTTATTTCTCAGTTTAATGTTGAAGTTAAAGGTCTTCTAAGCTGGGATAAGGATGCTCTTGTATGGGCTGGTCGCCGTTATGTACAACGTGAAGATATTCACCTAACTGATGATTACTACTACAACATTTCTGGTAACGGTATTGGTGTAGAAAACGTATCATTAGGTTCAGGTGAGTGGTCTATTGCTGCAACACAGCTTATCAATGATCGTGTTCACAATACTTATCAAGATAATAACCGTCAAAATACCAACTGTTTCGATACAAGATACAACTTCCCATTATGGGATGGTGCAAGCTTCCAAATTGGTGAATTATTCTCATACATCAAGAGTAAGAAAGCAGGTGCTCACACAAAGAATGGTAACACTGTAACCTTAGAGTTTACTCAAGGCTTTAGCGGTGGCTTTAACAAGACTGTTTATCAATGGATGTTAGGCGCAAGTGCTGTAGGTTTAGCTGCTGAGTCATGGGATAACAACTACGAAGGTGCAGCTGTTGGTCATAAGCTATATAACTTCGGTGATTTCAAGATTACTGACAGTTTTGGTTTAGCTCATGCAATTAAGTTAACTTATCAGACAAAGAGTGATATCGGTGATGGCGATTTTAATCAGAAAGGTTTCTCTGTAGTATTAAGACCATATTATGCATTAACTAAGATGACAAGATTATTAGTTGAAGTTGGCGCATTTGGTAAATATAACGAGACTAACAAGGATTCTGGTAAAGTAAAGTCTTATCAACGTGGTCAAAAGGCAACAATTGCATATGCAATTACACCTGATGCTAAAAACTTCTGGTCACGTCCTGAGATCAGATTATTTGCAACTTGGGTTCATTCACCAGATGAAAATGTAACAAGTTCTGCATATTCATATCGTGATCCTCTAAGTGAAACAGGTCTTGAAGAGGGTAAGACAAACTTTGTTGTAGGCGCACAAGTAGAATCTTGGTTCTAATTTAACCTCCAAGTTTGAAATTTTATTTGGGATGGCTTTTGCCATCCCTTTTTAATTAAGGAATGGCTCTTGTTGCTCCTTTTCTCATTTCTAAAGAATACTTAGTCTTTATCGATATCATGCAGTTTTAGCTATGATAGAATGAATCAGTTCTTGTTGATAGCCTTGGTTGTAGTATGTCTTTATATCTAAACAGTTCAAATTTATCATTTAAAAAAGTTGTTAATTCTGGTTTTGTAGATAAGTCAGATTTAGTAAGTTTTTTAAATGCTAAATTAAATTCTGAGAATGGTTTTATCTGTGTTTCAAGACCTAGACGTTTTGGTAAATCTGTAAATGCCAAAATGATCAATGCTTACTACTCAAAAGGCTGTAATTCTAAAGATCTCTTTGATAGTTTGAATATATCTAAAGATAACGAGTACTTACAGCATTTGAATAAGTACAATGTGATTTATCTTGATATGCAGTCATTTAAAGCTGATTTAGCAAGTGGTAAATCTTATTTAGAGGATATCAACCAATCCGTAATACCAGAGCTTAAATCTCAATTTTCGGAATGCTTTGATAGTGATAATACAAGCTCATCTTTGCCAGAGATAATCTTAGATATTTATAAAAAAACTCATGAGCAATTCATCTTTATTATAGATGAGTGGGACTATGTTTTTAGATCATTTCCAAATGAATCTAAATTGCTAGAGGATTATATTGAGTTTTTGCGTCAAATCTTTAAAGCAGAGCCTAATTCTCAAGCTGTGATGTTAGCTTATATCACAGGTATCTTGCCTATTAAGAAATATAAAACAGAGTCAGATTTAAACAACTTCAAAGAATATACAATGCTAAATCCAGGAGTCTTAGCTCAATACTTTGGTTTTACAAAAGAAGAAGTTAAAAAGATCTGTGATTTGCATGACATTGATTTTGAAGAAACCTGTTGTTGGTATGATGGATATAAGTTAAAAAACTATGAAGTCTTTAATCCTGTCGCAATTATGGGATTATGTGAAGATGGTGATTTTCAGAGCTATTGGGCAGAAACAGGATCTTTTGAAGGTGTTAAGGATTATATAAAACTTAATTTTGAAGGTTTAAGAGAGGACATCATTTCCTTAATCAATGGAAATAGCATTTCTAATATCAATACTAATAAGTTTAAAAATGATCTTTCCTCAATTAAAAGTAAAGATGCGGTAATTGTATTTTTAATTCATTTAGGGTATTTGGCATATGATTCGTTAAGAAAGGTTGCTTATATCCCAAATGAAGAGGTAAGAAAATCCTTACTAACAGCTGTTGAAGAGTGCCATTGGTCAGAATACTCTGAGCAAATGAAATTTTCAGCAGAACTGCTTAACAAAACTGTATTTGATAAAGATAGCAAGTTTGTATCTGAAGCAATAGAGAAGATCCATCAAGAGCTTACTTCTATCATCAAATACAGTGATGAAAATGGTTTATCAATAGTGGTAAATAATGCCTATAGTGCAGCCTCTGAATTTTACTACAAACCAAAACGTGAACTTCCTTCTGGCAAAGGCTTTGCCGATCTTGTGTTTATACCAAAGCTTGAATATAGGGCAGAATATCCTGCTTTAGTAATAGAGCTTAAGTGGAATAAGTCAGCACAAACTGCGATAGATCAGATTAAAGAAAAACAATATTGCGACTCAATCAAAGAGTACACAGGTAATATCCTTTTAGTAGGCATCAATTATGACAAGGATAGCAAAAAGCATACATGCCTAATTGAAGAATACTCAAAGTAAGCATTAAGCTCTTTTCAGAGCTTTGCTTATAACCTTTAAAAATCCTTTCCATAATTATCTTTTCAATTTTGGTTGAAGTTAGGTGAATTTTGCTTACCTAACTTATCTTAAATTCTCCAAGTTTTTCTATTGATTTTTTCCGTAGGGAGAGAACGGGGAAGTTCGGTATAGAGAGGTTGGGGAGGGTGGGGTACGCTTTAATGAAGTCTTAGTGTTGGGGAATTTTCGAGAGCTTTTCAAATTGATCTTCTAAATCTTAAGGAGATCTCATCAAAAAAAATACAGTTGAAAAAGAAAGGAGTAGAAGAACTTTTTTGTACGGTGGCATGAATTGTCGTGCTATTTTTTGGGATGTTTAAATTATGAAAAAAGTTAATCTATTATTAGCAGCTGTTGTTGCTGCTTCAATGAACATGCCTGCTCAAGCTGGCGATGTTTTCTTTAACGGTTATTTACGTTCAGGCGTTTCAGCAAAGAATATCACAACTGATGACGGTCAAGTTGCAAAGTTAGGTCGTGCTGGCTACGAGAACAATACCTATGGTGAAATTAGCTTAGGCTCTAACCTTGCACAAGTTGATGATACAGTTTGGACTGTAAATACAACTATGGCATTTAAGGCATACTACAACAGAGATTGGCAAGCTGTAGAAAACTCAAATACAGGTGCATCAATTTCATCTGATGGTAAATCAATCTACAATGACAAAAGTTATGCAGAGACTTTCCAATATGCATTCCGTCAAGGTTACTTAAATGTTAAAGGTTTATTTGACTGGGATAAAGATGCAAATGTTTGGGTTGGTAAGAGATATTATCGTCGTGACAGCTATTTAACTGGTATTGAGTATTTCAATATTTCTGGTTTCGGTGCTGGTATTCAAGACTTATCTGCAGGTGCTGGTAAGTTGTCTTTAGCTTGGTTCCGTCGTGATGATGGTGATAATAATTATAAGTTTGAAGACTTTTCAAATGATCAGTTAGTTAACGTTAAGCGTGGCATGACAAGTTTACAGATCTTTGATGTTCAGTACAACATGCCATTATGGTCAGATGCAAGCTTCTTAATCGATGCTACATATTTAGTACCTCAGCGTGATGCTTATACAAATCATTACAATGGTCTTAAACCAAAGTATGATTACGGTAATGGTTCAATCTTAGGTTTAGAGTTAACTCAAGGTATGCTTGGTGGCTTTAACAAGACTGTATTAACCATTGCACATGGTTCAAATGCTCGTTGGGGTAACTTCGGCTTTGATTCATGGATTGATCAATCTGGTGCATCTGATTCAGCTACTCGTTGGAGTTTAAGAAACTTTGGTGATATTAAGTTAACAGATAGAATCGGTTTAGCACATCATATTTACGGTTACTATGTATCTGGCTTTGACAAGAATGATATGCCTAATACCGATTATTTTAATGGTCACTATATTGATTCAATGAAAGGCTTTAACGTAATTGTTCATCCTTACTTCAAGTTAACTAAGATGACCAAGATTTATGCTGATGTTGGCGTGTATGCTGAAAGCGAAAATTGGACTGAAAACTATGGTACAGCAAAAGCCTTTGATAATGGCCAAACATCTCAAGGTCAGAGATATACCATCGGTTATGCAATTTCACCTGATTCAATGAATTTCTGGTCACGTCCTGAAATTCGTATTTATGCAACATACCTACATGGAAATGACAATTCTATGAATTTCCAAGGTGAGAAGTATAGTGATGTATTTGTTGGAACAGATAAGGATGGTAAGACCTTTACCAACTGCAGTGGCAAGCAAACAAGTGCATTTAATGCAGGTGTAATGTTTGAAGCTTGGTGGTAATACACAAATAATCTAAATCTCATTGTATGATTTAATTTGAAGGGAGTAGGAATACTCCCTTTTGTTGTTTTTGAATTTAGGATCTATCTGTTTAATAAAATATACTTGATAATATGCGGCATTGGTTAATGCAAGCTTATAAGATTGATCCGAAAATTACTTTTGATCTAAGAAATTCATACTAACGGTCTGAAAATGAAAATATTTTTCGTACTTGATCTCAAATAAACGCAAAACTGATTTGTTATTTTAGTAATTGCGTATATAGTTAGCTTGACATACTGTATTTACGAAGACTTTAAAACTGAGGCTAATATGAAAAGTATCAAAAAATTAGTATTAGGTTTAGCGACTATCCTGTTGACCTCACAAGCTTGTGCAACCTCAATTTTGCACGTATGGGATGATGATGGTAAATCAAAAGGTATAGCGCAAGCTGTTGCTGATTTTGAAGAATTGAACGATTGCAAAGTAGTCATACATGAAGTTCCATTTATTACACAGATAGACAAATTAAGACTAGAAGGCCCATCTGGTATGGGACCTGATGTTTTGATGGTTCCATCTGATAGAGCTGGTGCTGCGGTAGTACAAGGCTTGATCTCACCTATTAAATTCATGCAAGAAGATCAGGATAAGTACATCCGTTCAGCAGTATCTGCCTTTTATAGAACAGGTGAAATTTATGCTGTACCTAAGGTAGTTGAGACCTTAGTAATGTTCTATAACAAAGAATACTTAAAGAAGCCATATGATACTTTAGATGAGTATTTTTCCTTATCCGAGAAGATTGTATCTCAAAACGATGGTAAGTATGGCTTATTAGCTAAGTGGGATGCATTTTATTATGTATTTGGTGCACTACAACCATTTGGTTCTTATGTATTTGGCACAGACTCTGATGGCAATCTTGATGCGACAGAGGTTGGTTTGTCAAATGAAGGTGCAATCAAAGGTGTAACTTTAGTTAAGAAATTCTTTGATACAGGCTGTTTCCCAAGGGACATTATTGGTGAAAATGGTATTGCGGTAATCGATCATTTATTTGAGGATGGCAAAGTTGCTGCAGTAATCAATGGTCCATGGGCGTTAGAGCCTTATTCTAAAGCAAATATCAAGTTTGGTGTAAGTCCTTTACCAATCTTGCCAAATGGTAAACCTATGAGTTCATTTTTAGGTGTTAAAGGCTATGCAATTTCAACATGGGCAAAAGATCACGATTTAGCTGAGGCGTTTTTACAATTTATCAACCAGCCTAAGTATGCTAAAGAGAGATTTGTTAAGACACAGGAGATCCCACCATTAAAATCGGTGATGGCAGATCCTTTAATTACCAATGATGAATTTGCTAATGCGATTGCAGTACAAGCAAGCAGAGCTGTACCAATGCCATCAATTCCTGAGATGTCTGAAGTATGGGGACCTATTGATGGAGCTTTAGAAGCAATCATTACTGGTAAAACCAGTGTAAAAGACGGCTTAAAAGCTGCAACTGATCATATCAATTATCAAATTGAAGCATTCAGATCTGGAATGTAACAATTTTTCATAGTCAATGAAGGCAGTAGGTTGTGGAAAATCTACTGCTTTTTTTCCTTAAATCTACAGTTTTTTAATCTTGCCCCAATCGAATAGTTTTGATAAGAAGCTAGTTCTGTCATCATAGATTCGGTGAAGAAGGATAAAATTGTTTATAATAAAGTATAAGTTCTTAAGTAGAATGAAAGGTTGTTGTATTACATCTGAGAAGAAAGCGCGAGAAAAACATGAAAAAAATTCCTTTAGGTATCAGTAGTTATCAAAAAATTTATGATAAAGGTTGTTTATTTGTTGATAAAACTAAAGAAATTAAATATGTCATAGATAATTTTGATTTTGCTTTTTTCTCAAGACCAAGGCGCTTTGGAAAATCAATTACATTAGATACTATAGCAACACTCTTTTCAAAAGGAGTAGATCCATACTTTAAAGATACTTATATTGCAGGAAACAACGACGATGGAACTCCGTTGTGGAATGAACCAATATATCCAGTAGTAAGACTTGATTTTTCAGGCTATGACACAGACTCAATAGAGTTGTTTAGAGAAGACTTTGCCTCACAACTTAATGACTATGAAAAAGAGTATGAACTTAAACTAACACCTTGCAAAGGAAAGATTTCTAAAACCTTTAAAGCATTTCATCAAAAATTTGCAAAAAAATTCCCTAAAGGATATGTAATTTTAGTTGATGAATATGACTATCCTTTAAATGCCTTTATCAATGATAAAGAGAATTTTGAGTTATTTAGAAAAGAGTTAAGATCTTTTTATGCAAAGATAAAAGAAAGCACAATCTGTGCTGCAATAAGATTCATGCTAGTAACTGGAATTACTAGATTTAAGGATGTATCAATATTCTCAGCTGGTAGTAACATCATTGATATCTCATATGATGCAAATATTGCAAGCATTGTAGGTTATACAAGAGAAGATATACAGAAGTACTTTAAAGAGTACATTGATATAGCTATTGAAAAACAGCATAACTGTAGCGTATCTTCAATTGATTCAAATACCTATCAGTTGTACAAGAACAGCTTGTTAGATGAGCTTGCTTTAAACTATGACAATATTTGCTATGATGAATTTGGAGAACAATCTGTTTACTCAACTTGGTCTGTAAATAACTTTTTTCAAGATGTAGCCAACAAATCTCAAGTTGAATTTAACGACTATTGGTTTGCAAATGGTGGTTTACCAACCATTCTCGTAAATTATTTACAAAAGCATTTAATCGATTTATCAGCATTTAACAAGAAAAAAATACTAGTTTCTAAAGAAACATTTACAAATCCAACAACCTTACAATCAATGGATTTAAATGTGCTAATGGCACAAACTGGATATTTATCTTTAGTTAAAGGTAATAACATTCGAAAAAAGTGTGAATTAACTATTCCAAATCTTGAGTTAAGAAAAGCCTTATCATCACTTACACTCTCAAATTTGTATGGTTCATATTTCGATGAAGTTAGCAGTGATTTAGAAGATTATCTAATTACAGCTGATCCCAAGCAAATATTTGATAAGTTTAATGAGATCTTAGCAAAAGTACCAAGAGCTAACCAGGCATTTAATTTAGATGATGAGTATATAGTAAAGACTATTATCCAAATGTTTGTTTTAGGTGCTGACATAAACTGCTACCGAGAGGTTTATGAGAGCAAAGGAAGACCTGATTTAGTAATTGAACTTAATAACAGGATCATTGTAATTGAGTTTAAGTACGTAACAAATTCAAAAGAGGTTGATGACAAACTTACAGAAGCTGTAGCCCAAATTAAAGACAGAGACTATGGTCAGTCTTTTGATTGTAATAAAACAAGACTTAAAATGGCTGTAGTTTATGATGCTAATGAAAAGAAGCTCGTTGCTTTTAAGGAGTGTTAATTTCTTTAGAAGTGAGCTTTGAAAAGTTGAACTTCAAATAAGAAAAAGGCAGTTTCCACTGCCTTTTTCGATAGAATTAACAGTTAATTATCGTTGTAGACATTCAACAGCTTGTCTTTCAATTCCAAGACATAGAACGTAACGCTCTAGGAATTTATTAAAGCCTTCAATGCCTTTTTCATTTGGATCAATCTTTGAACCTTGTGCATCTTTAAATACTTCTTTGTCTAGGAATTCAGGTAAAGATAGTTTATCACTTGATGCTAGGTAAGCTGCTAGTAGAGCAATACCCCAAGCACCGCCTTCACCTGCGGTAGTCATAACCCAAACTGGTGTATTTAAAGCATCAGCCATGATAGATTGACCAACACCTTTAGTCTTGAACAAGCCACCGTGACCTAGTAATTTGTCAATTTTAACTTGTTCTTGTTTTAGGATATTCATACCTAAACGGATAGCACCTAAAGAGGTATAGAGGTTAGCTCTAAATAGGTTAGCTACATTGAATTTTGAGTTTGGCATTCTAGCAAGAAGTGGTCTGCCTTCAGGCATATTAGTGATATTTTCACCTGATAGATAACCATAGGAGATGATGCCATCACAGTCTGGAGCACCATTGTTTAAAGCTTCGTTGTAGAGAGTCTTAAACAGAGTGGTGGTATCCATTTTTATGTTTGCAGCTCTTAAGAAGTCAGCAAATAACTCAACCCAAGCATTTAGATCAGAGGTACAGTTATTAGCGTGTACCATTGCAACTTGAAGACCATCTGGGGTTGTTACACAGTCAATTTCACGGTGTAATTTTTTTAGAGCGTGCTCTAAAACAACCATCGCAAAAATTGAGGTACCAGCTGAAACATTACCGGTTCTTACGGCAACGCTGTTAGTTGCAACCATACCAGTACCAGCATCACCTTCAGGAGGACATAGAGGGCAACCTGCTTGTAGAGTACCTGTAGGATCTAATAGTTTTGCACCTTTATCTGTTAAGGTACCAGCAACTTTACCTGCTGGAAGTACTTTAGGTAATAGATCTTGAAGTTTATAAGGTAGGTTGTTTTTAACTAATAATTCATTAAATTGCTCAAGATACTTTTGATTATAGTTTAAAGTATCTGAATCAATTGGGAACATACCAGCAGCATCACCCACACCTAGAACTTTTTCACCTGTAAGCATCCAGTGGATGTAGCCTGCTAGAGTAGTAAAGAAAGCAACATCTTTTACATGATCTTCTTTATCAAGGATACATTGATAAAGATGAGAGATAGACCATCTTTCAGGAATATTAAATTGGAATAATTCTGTAAGTTCAGCTGCTGCTTTTGAGGTATTAGCATTACGCCAAGTTCTAAATTGAGCTAATTGATTGTCTGCTTTGTCAAAAGCCATATAGCCGTGCATCATCGCAGAGAAACCGATGGCTGCTAATTTCTCAATTTTTACGCCATATTGAGCTTGAACATCTTGAGTTAAATTCTTGTAGCAGTCTTGAAGACCTGACCAAATATCGTCTAAGTGGTAAGTCCAGAAACCATTTTCAAGGCGATTTTCCCATTCGTGAGCACCTTGAGCGATAGGTTTATAGGAATTAGGATCAATAAGTACAGCCTTAATTCTTGTTGAGCCAAACTCAATACCTAAAACAGCCTGTCCTTTAGAAATAAGATCTTTAATTTCAGTCATAGGAAAAATCTCGCAAAGAAAAAATAAATAACTGTATTAATAATAGAATACAAACGTTTGCAAAATTGTTAATAATCTCACTATTTTGATAAATTGTGTAAAAAATAAAATATAGATAAAACATTAAGTTATCTTGATATAGATACTTATTGTTAGTTTTGTAAAGTTTTGCGAATTTATAAACAAGTGTAAAAACACTTGTTTATAACCAAATAAAAGTTAAGATAAGTAAAATTACTTTTTGATATGGAAAGGATTTTTTATGAATTATTTAGTATTGTCAGATATACATGGCGGTGCAATACAAGCTCAACAAGCTTTGAGCTTTTTTGACAAGTTTAAATGTGATTATCTTGTACTACTTGGTGATCTTTTAAATCATGGTCCAAGAAATGGAGTACCTAAAGATTATGATCCAATGCAAGTAGGTGAAGTATTAAATCAGTACAAAGAAAGAATAATTTCCGTAAGAGGAAACTGTGATAGTGAAGTGGATTCGCTAGTCTTCTCATTTCCATGTAATGCACCATATGGATATATAGTACAAAAGAGCGAAGGTAAACTTAAAAAAATCTTTTTGACACATGGTCATTTATATAAGTTAGATACCAAAGAGCAAATTTTGAAAATTGGTTTAACAGAAAATGATATTGTGCTATCAGGTCACACTCATGTAAGTGGGATCTTTAAAAAGGACAGTGGTATTGTAAATATCAATCCTGGCTCTACTACTTTTCCAAAAGGTGGTACTAAAGCAGGATTTGCACTAATCAAAGATACAGCAATTGAATTATATGATTTAGATGGCAACTTAGTAAATTCACATACTTGGTAGGATAAAAGATGTTAGCAACTTCATTAGATTTAGTAACAAAACACGACTATTTAGAGCAAAAGTTTAAAAATGCTTATCAATGGTTAAAAGAGCACGATACAGCTAATATGGAAGATGGCACCTACGACATCTGTGATGGCGTATTTGCTATGGTACAAAGATATGACACCATACCTTTTAGTGAGGCAAGATTTGAATCTCATAAAGACTATTATGACATTCAATACATAGCAAAAGGCACTGAAAGTTTTGGTATGGCATTAGTTAAAGACTGCGAACTTGTAGAGACTATAGAGAAAAATGACGTGTCATTTTACAAGACACCAAAGTTCTATACTCAAGTAAATTTAAAGTCAGGAGATCTTGTAGTAGTGCCACCAGAGGAAGTTCATCAACCTAGAGCTCAATACAATGGTCAAAAAGACTTTGTAGTAAAAGTAGTAATCAAAGTAAAAGTCTAAAAAATTTTTTTTGCTTATCTAAGTTGCATTCACATGCACTTTCTAAGTTAAATTCTTGTCAAACTTATGAGAAAAAATATAAAAAAAGTTTGACAAGAAAAAATAAAAGACTATAATGCCATTCCGTTGTCACGCAAGACAACGACAAATAAACCAAGCGTTTAAAAAGTTCTTTAAAAATCAGTACGGACAATCTGTGTGGGCCCTTGAAGAAAGGGTTTAAAAACAAAAGACGTTGAGAATAC
>CACZXZ010000069.1 GCA_902785325.1 uncultured Succinivibrio sp.
ACTTGCTGTTCTATATCAGATTTTTAAATGGCGTCTTACGACGCAGGATTTTTATTTGCTTATTGGATAGAGCTCGTTACTGGGCTTTCATAAAAAAAAGTAAATCATAATGAATAAGTTAACATCCCTTGCTGTTGCAGTTCTTGCAACTACATCAATGCTAAGCGTAGTTTCAGCTGTTGAAATCACTCCTAACTTTGGAGGTTATGTAATGTTTAAGTACGCAATAAACTCAAAAGATGTTGATGATAAGCTTTCTGAAACAATAACTCAAATTAAAGACAGAGACTATGGTCAGTCTTTTGATTGTAATAAAGCAAGACTTAAAATGACTGTAGTATACGTTGCTAATGAAAAGAAGATAGTAGCCTTCAAAGAGTGTTAGGAAATTAAGAAAGAATAGTTTAAAACTAGATTTTCATCATGGAAAATTATTAATTTTAAGTTTACAGACAGCTACTTTTAGCTTATAATAACTGCGTTTTTTTACCGTCAAAGACATAATTGTCTTTTGACATTGGATATTTATAAGTGAGGTGGTTTTCCACATGCCAGTCATAAAAGTACGTGAGAACGAGCCATTTGACGTTGCCTTAAGACGTTTCAAGCGCTCTTGCGAAAAAGCAGGTATCTTAGCTGATGTAAGAGCTCGTGAATTCTATGAGAAGCCAACAACTGTACGTAAGCGTGCAAAGGCTTCTGCAATTAAGCGTCACGCCAAAAAGTTGGCCCGCGAAAATGCGCGCCATACAAGACTTTACTAATCACGCATCTTTGTCGAAAGACATGGCTGTAACATTAGTCTAGTTGCTTGTGTGCACTAGCTAAGATCTTAAGTTAAACTTAAGAGGCTAAGGAAACAAAGGGTAAGCTAAAAGCTTACCCTTATTTTTACCTAATTTCCTTTATTAAATTTTGCAATGATGGCATCATGCGTGTTGTCTTTCCAAAACTTTAAGACTTTCTTAACCCACGATACTCCTTCTTGATCTACATTGATATCAGGTCCTAAACCAAAGCCATGAGCTAAACCAGGTAATACAATGTGCATGGCAGGTATTTGAAGCTCCTCAAGATTAGCAATTGCAGAGTGCAATACAGATTGATTTACGATTTTATCTTGCTGTCCTACAACAATTACAGTAGGTACATCTCTTTTTGTAGCATAGTAGCTAATAGGATATAAGAGGACGTTCATAGTAGACCTTACTTTTAATTTACCTGCAAGATTTCCCTTATTGTCATGATGGGTAACATTGATAATTACCTGAGCGCCAACAGAGGTTCCCCACAAAGAATAATTATTAGGATCTACATTTAGAACTTCAGCATGATTTTGAATATAGGCAATTGCATCTACAAGGTATAAAGACAAATCAATAACTCGTTTTGAGGATTGTGATAATACAAAAGCGTTATAGCCTTGCTTTGACAATTCTAAAGCTAAAGGGAAGCCTTCATGCATGATTGACTGATAACCAAAGCCTCCAGAGACAATCACTGCAAAAGGGGCATCAGGCTTACCTCTAAAATAGAATATGCCAATATTGTTGTTTTCATTATGAGGGTAAATCTTATAAAAGACCTTTTGTCCAAAATCTGCAATATCAGCAAGGTACTCTACACACTCTACCGTCTCATAAGCACTTACATTATGATGTAGAGGCATAAGTTTATAGAGATCTTCTAATGGAAGCTCAAGATCAGACTTCTTTTTTATTGGAAACAGTAAATCCTTAAAGGATCTAAATTCACTGTAGTCCATTACCTTGCCTATGGTAGTCTTTTCAGAAAAGTGCATATTTAAGGCAAGATTTTTAATCTTTTCACCAAGTACTACTCTATCTACATCAGTATCTTCATTTAGCAAAAGATTCTGATAAGGATATGTCTCTTCATTGTTCAATGCAAAAGCTTGAAAGCTTAGCGCACTGCACAAAAGCATACTTAATAATAGTTTTTTGAACATGTCATGCCTTTGTTAAAGTTTAGTATTACAAAAAGGTATATGTCTTAAGATAAGATATAAATAATGTTTAAAAGGATGTCAAAACTAGGACTAGATTATTGTGAGAAAAGGCAGTTTCACGATGTAAAACTGCCTTTAAGATCATATTTTTAGATTAAGTTTATTATACAGTCAAAGTTAAGGTAACTCATTACCAGCTGCAAGATAAATCTCATACCACTGTTTTCTTGTAAGCTCGATATCCCCAGCTTTGGCACTGTCAATTACACGGGTAGCTTTAGTGGTACCGATAACAGCCTGCATAAGTTTTGCAACCTTTAAAACCCAAGCAATCGCAACTACTTGAGAAGATACATTAAGCTCAGAGGCTATCTTATCTAAAACAGAATTTAGTTTTAGATAAAGAGGAGAGCCTACAAATACGCCTTTGAAAAAGCCATACTGCATTACAGACCAAGCTTGAACTACAATACCATTTAGCTTGCAATACTCTAAGATACCTCCATCACGCATAATAGCAGGATCATTATCCATATTTGTATTGAAGCCTGCGTTTATCATTGGGGTATGACAAACACTTAGCTGTACTTGGTTTGCGCAAATTGGGCAATCTAAACCACTCTTTAGATATTTCATCTGCATAGGGTTCATATTGCTTACACCAAAGTTTAATACTTTGCCGTCACTTAATAGCTTGTTAAAAGCCTCCCCTATCTCACTAGGATCCATGAGTGCATCAGGACGATGTAACAATAGGCAATCTAAGTGATCGGTATTAAGTCTTTTTAAAGAGCCTTCTACACAACTTATAATGTAGTCTTTTGAAAAATCGTAGTAAGTCAAATCAGGATCTTTTCTGATACCGCACTTACTTTGTAAAAAGAAGTTGTCACGCAAGGAGGTTTGCTTTGAAAAAGCCTCACCAAGTAGTGACTCAGCTTTACCTTTTGAGTAGCAATCTGCGATATCTAAAAAGTTGATACCTGCATCTAAACTTGTTTCAAGTAAATTTACAATCTCTAAGACATTAAGCTCAGGTATACGCATGCATCCTAAAGCAATTTTAGAGACCTTTTGTTTATTAGCACCAAACTCAATATATTTCATCTTTAGCCACCTATAAACTAATGGTTAGCAATATTTCTCATAGGCTCATTGTTCATATAAGCTTCTACATTTGAAGCTGCAATTTTTACAATACGCTCTAAAGTCTCTTGCAAGAAGAACCAACCAGCCACATGTGGGGTAATTAAAATTCTAGGCTCATCCCACAATGGGTTATCCTGTGGTAATGGCTCTGGGGTAGTTACATCTAAAGCTGCACCTTGTAATTTATTTGCTCTTATTACCTCAAGTAGTGAGTTCTGATCAACAGCATCCCCTCGACCTACATTGATAAAGTAAGCACCAGTCTTCATCATCAAGAAGGTTCTTTGATTAAAGAGGTTAACAGTTTTAGGTGAACTTGGTAGTACATTTACTACAATATCAGCTTGTGGCAGGATTTTATCTAAATCGTCTAAGGTATAAAGCTCATCAATATAGTCTGGCTTATCGTTAAGATTACGACGAACACCAATAACCTTTTTAGCACCTAGTGCTTTTACTTTTTTAGCATAGCTTCTGCCGATATCACCTAAACCAAAGACTGCAATAGTTGAGCCTTCAACAGAGGTGATTTTGCCACAATCAGACCAATCCTTACGATTTTGCTTATCACGATATAAATGAAAGTGTCTAATCAAGATAAAGGTCATGGCTAAAATATGCTCACCTACAGCAGGGCTAAAGGCACCTACACTAGTACAAAGGATTGTCTTTTTAGGAAGCTTACCTACATAGTTATCGTAGCCTGCTGAATTAAGCTGTAAAAACTCTAAATCCTCAGCATCAGAAAGTAAATTTGGGTTCACATTACCTACGATAATGTTCTTACCTTTAATGTCCAGAGCTGTTACATCCTTTTGCTTTTTCACGGTAATATTTAAATTACCAATTGCCTTAAATAAATCAATATGACGAGGCTCAACATCTAAAGCGATAAGTAAATTTTTTGCCATTTGAATCTCCAAGATTATTTGTTCAATTTTTCAAAAGGATATTTAATGCCTAACTGTGCACGAATAGAATCTAATAAATTCATGATGTATAAAGTTCTCTCATGTGGCATTTGCTCGCATTCACAAAGTCCTGCTTCAATTGCCTTCACACAAGCTACCACCTCATACTCGTATCCGGTGTACTGTTTTGGACATTTAATTTCTTTGATTAGTTGATATTGTTTGTTAAAAACTTGAATAGACTGAGGATTATTGATGTTCTCAACCTGAATAAAACCGTCCTTACAGTGGATCATACCAAAACGGTCTGATACACAAAGGGCACTTGAGCACAATACTGCCATACGACCTGTATCTGCATAAGTTAAGGTAATAGAATTAGATACATCCACACCTTCTTGATTTTTAATGCAGGTTGCTTCAACTCCTGTCGGATCACCAAAAATCATATTAGTAAAATTGATGGGGTAAACACCGACATCTAAAAGAGCGCCACCTGCTAAATCCTTTTTGACAAGTCTTGGTTTATCGGCAATAGAATACCCTAAATTAGCGGTGATCATGAAAGCTTGACCTACTATGCCTGATGAAATCACGTCATTGATAATCTGACGCATTGGCTGGTAACGAGTCCAAATTGCCTCAGCTAAAAGTAGCTTCTTCTCTTTTGACAAATCAATAAGCTCTTTGGCTTCTTTTGCATTTACAGTAAAAGCTTTTTCACACAAAACATGCTTACCATGCTCTAAACAAGCTTTAGTCTGCTCATAATGAAAATTGTGAGGGGTTGCAATATAGACTAAATTGATAGCAGGATCGTTATATAACTCCTCATAAGAGCCATAAGCTTTTTCAATGCCAAATTCTTTTGCAAACTCTTTTGCTTTTTCTAAACTTCTTGAGGCGATAGCATAAAGTTTTACGCTCTCATCTCCGCCCTTATTCATCATCTTAATAGTCGTAGCCATGAGCTTGGCAATAGCGCCAGCACCAACAATTGCAAAATTTATCATGTTAAATCCTTATATTTGTCTTTTTAAAAGTTATAAAACGAAAACGTTTGTTTAACAAGTTAATTTCAAAGATTATCTTTGATATGTGAGATAGGCAAAATAAGTTTTAGAAAAGATTTGTAGTTTGAGATGGGAATTGTTAGTGCCACTTTCATAAGACAAGAAAAGTGGCACTAATTTTAACTATTCTTCAAAATCAATTGCTACTCTTTCAAGAGCGATTTCTTTACAAATTGAAGCTACAGCTAGATGACGAGGATCTGTTGCATAGGAATTTAGATCGTCCATATTCTCAAATTCACAGATTAAAGTAGCATCAAATTTCTCTTTTGGATTTACGTTAGTACCAACTTGCATTGATTTGATGATATCCATTTGAGCAGGTAAGCCCATTAGACCATCTAAAAACTTATGCATCTGATCCTTAGTACCTTCTTTAAATCTCCACATTACAATATGTTTGATCATAAAAACTCCAAGTGATTAAAATTAACTAAAAGAATTTTATCACAACACTAAACCTGCAACTTAATCTAAATTGATAAGAGTAATACCTAGTAAGTTGTGGTAAAATTCCTAACTGCTTAAAAAAGCGTTTTTATTTAATTTTTCTGAAAATAAAATATCATGGCATTAAATAATCTTTATGGAATTGCAGTTTGTTTGGTTATCGCCATTCCTGCTTATATTTTGGGTTTACAATACCCAATTGTCGGTGGTCCTATCTTTGCCATGCTCTTTGGCATGGTTATAGCTTTATTTTGGACAAACCATGGTAAAGCGCAAAGTGGTATTAAATTTGTATCAAAAAGCGTTTTACAATATGCGGTTATTCTTTTAGGTTTTGGCTTGAACTTAAGTGTTATTTTAAAAACTGGTCAAGAATCCTTACCTATTATTGTTACAACTATTTTAACTTCGCTATTAGTTTCCTTCTTATTGTGTAAACTAATGAACCTACCTACAAAGTTATCTACTCTAATCGGTGTAGGATCTTCAATTTGTGGTGGTTCTGCTATTGCAGCAGCTGCTCCTGTAATTAAAGCTAATGACAAAGAAATCGGTCAAGCTATTGCTGTGATCTTCTTCTTTAACGTAGTAGCAGCTATCGTATTCCCATATTTAGGTGATGCTCTAAACATGAGTCACACTGCTGAGGCTTTTGGTGTATTTGCAGGTACCGCTGTAAATGATACCTCCTCAGTTACTGCAACTGCCTCTACCTGGGACAGTATGTGGCATTTAGGCCATGAGACTCTAGATAAAGCTGTAACCGTTAAGTTAACTCGTACCTTAGCTATCATTCCTATCACATTGTGTTTAGCAATGATGTTTAATGTAAGACATGACATTAAGGAAACAGAAGCTACTAAAGTTAATATCTTTGTTAAGATCTATAAGATGATCCCTCGCTTTATCTTATTATTCTTACTAGCTTCTTTAATTACTACCATATGCGTAAACTTAGGTGTTGATGCATCATACTTTGATATTGCAAAAAAGATTAGTTTATTCTTCATCATCATGGCTATGAGTGCCATCGGACTAAACTGTAATCTAATTGCACTAATTAAGACTGGTGCTAAACCTATCTTCTTAGGCTTATGCTGTTGGGTATCAATTACCTTAGTATGCTTATGGTTAATGAAGACTTTAGGAATTTGGTAAGAGAAAAGGTGGCTTAAGCCACCTTCTAACGAATCAGTAAAAAAAATGCCCTCAACTGGGCATTTTTTATTGAACTTATTTAACGTAATATACGCTATTCTCTTTGCGTTTAGGGCATTCTGGATAGTCACCTAAAACATAACCTAAGGCAAGGTGTCCAATCCCCTCAAAATCGCCCTCTATCCCTAAAGATTTAAATAAATCTTTGTATAAAGGAGTCTCCATAGATTCTTTAGCTCTGTGGATCCAACAAGAGCCTAAGCCTAAAGCATGAGCTGCAAGCATCATATTACCTAGAACTAGAGAGCCGTCATAAGTTGCTGTAGGTGCACTCTTATCAGCTACCACAAGAATATATACAGGTGCGCCATAGAAAGGATCAAAGCCTTCTTTACTACCCATAATTTGAGCATTAAGGGCACGAATTTGAGCTTTTAGATCTTCATTAGTGATTACAATGATCTTACAAGGCTGTCTGTTCTTACCTGTTGCAGCATATAAACCTGCTTCTACAACTTTATCTACTAAGTCTGATGGAACTGCATCAGATTTAAATTTTCTAATAGAACGACGTGATTTAATTAAATCTAAAACTTGTTGCATACTACACCTAATTTAAAATGCGATATAAATTAGTAATACCTAATAACTTACCAAACTTCTTGCCACACTCTTCAATTGTGCCACCATCTTTGAAATCTAGTGAGAAGAATAGGTTTATAGAGATTAAATTCTCTGAAGTGATAACTGCAATGATATTGTGGTTTTGAGTATTCTCTTTAGCATACTCTAATACATAGTTAGCAAGTAATCTGCCATAGCCTTGGCTCTTAAAATCATTAGCAATATATAAAGAGATCTCTGAGGTTTGAGCGTAGGCGTCTAATTTGCGGTATGTAGATAAACTACAATAACCTATAACCTCATCGTCTAGCTCATATACAAAGATAGGATGATCCTGCTCATCATGTTCATTAAACCAAGCCTCAGCTTCTTCATAGGTGCGTTCTTGAACGTCAAAGGTAGCGATGCCGTTTAACACTTCATAATTGTAAATGTCATTGATTGCATCAAGATCATCAATCGTAGCTAGTCGTATATTTGAATTCATAAGTTAAACCAAATAGGAAAATGTAATTATAGGTATATTATACATCATAAAAACGCAAAAACCGCCATCGATAGGACAGCGGTTTTCATAGAAAAGAAGCTTGGCAGTAACCTACTCTCACACAAACGTACGTTGCACTACCATCGGCGTAACTGCATTTCACTTCTGTGT
>CACZXZ010000070.1 GCA_902785325.1 uncultured Succinivibrio sp.
GGATCTTCGTTGATTTTTGTGACTTCCTTATTTATTTCCTCTACAAAATCATTAGCAAAATATTCTGCTTTAGGATCGTTAATTTTTCAGTAAGTAAGCAGTAGCAAAGAGCTTATTCAAGCAAACTATTATCTTGTGGGAAAATCTTCTCTAAGATCCTTAATTGATTGTGAGCTATTCAATGTATGCAAGAAAATAGACTTTGTCCAAACTAAGAAAGTACTTTCTTCAAGGAATAAGCAATATGTCCAAACGTATTGGACATATTAAAAATTTCAGATTAAGGATGTTTAAGCTCTAACAGGCAGATTATGCTTTTTTGCTATTTCTTTAATCTTCTTGATGGTGGATTCAGAGATATTAACAATAGTTTCTAAAGTCATGTTGCTCTTTAGGCAATTGATAATCACTCTTTCGTTATTCCTAGCCTCACCTTAGCCGCTAGCCTCACCTTTTGTAAAGCCACTAGCCTCACCTTTTGTAAAGCCACTAGCTTCACCTTTGGCAAAACTATCTTCTTTAATGTCTTCAATGTGTAAGTTGTAGCGCATAATTGCCTCCAATTTAACAGGATCTTCGTTGATTTTTGTGACTTCCTCGTCGATTTTCTTAACGAAATCAGTTTTGATCTTAGTACTATCATGAATATATTCTAGAAGAGCATCTAGTTCAGGATCAATAGGAATTCCATCAATATTTCTATTCTTAGTGCTAATTAAAACTTCTATACGTTTGTTGTTCAGCATAATATTTCTTTTGTTTACACACGTAGTATCAAAGAAATACACTTTTTGCTTTCTATCGAAAAGGTGATAGTTGCAAATAAAGATTACAAACGTATAAGGTAATTTTTTGTTTTTAACACCTCTCTTCATGCAATGAACATCAAGCATTCGTTCGTACGTTCTTGTACGAAGATCTAATTCTTCATCAGATCTACAGAAATTTTGCATTTCTAAATCATAAAGATTTCCAAATGCGTCTTTTGCAAAAATATCAAGATTAACCGATTTACCTTCAGCCATCTTATCAAGAATAGTTTTTTCACTTTCTAAAGCTGTAAGCTTATCAAATGGTCTTTGAAAGATAAGTGAAAAAAGTTTTTTAGCAAAACGCTTTTGGTTAAACACTAATTTAAAAATACAGTCAGTCGTGATTAGAAGTCGTTCCTTAAATTGTTCTTGTGCCACGAAACCTCTCTTTAAGTATAGTTAAAATTAAGCTATAAAGCCTTACAAACCATAAAAGTTTTCATGACTATTATCAGTGCAAATTTTTAAAAGCCTAAAGTTAAGTGGTAAAAAGGGAGAGATAACTAAAACAAAATAATTAACTTGTTGATTTTAAAGAAGTCAAAATTTCAAAAAAATTGAAAAATAGCGATAGGCCCCAGTGTATTTTTGTTGCCTAATTTTGATAAAGTCTAATTAAGTTTGCTCAAGTTTAATTACAAAACTAAAAGGATGGCTATACTTGCAGTAATAGCAAGTAGGATCAACTTGTTAAATAAAGAGAGTAGTTGATACTTTTGAGTGATAAAAGCTAAGTATTGTTGTCTTTTTAAATACGCTTCTTCAAGATCAGCACAATCAAAGAGATCTTGCCCTAAAGGAATTCTGTGTTCATAAGCTGTATCAATAAGTTTTCTAAACTGAAGTCTTAAAGCAGTTTCATGCTCTTTTTTAAGCTTTAAAGTGCTTAAATAGGTTCGACAAAAAGTCTCAGGCTCTTGAGAGTTTAGGATAAGCTTAGTTTCATTTATCTTAAAGTCAGACAAAAGAAAACACTTTAATTGGTATTTTAGGTAGTTTAGATCCATAGGATAGACAAAAGCCTATGCTTTTGCATAGGCTTTTTAGTAGTTTAGATTTGCTCTGGAACCATCTTGATGTGACCGCAAGGACACTCTTGGGCACAAACACCACAGCCTTTGCAGTAGTCGTAGTTAAACTCATAGCCCTTACCTGGACCTAATTTAACCACAGCGCTATCTGGGCAAACACCGTAGCAGTTGTCACACTCCATACAGTTACCGCAGGATAAGCAACGACGTGCCTCAAAGATGGCGTTCTCTTCAGTTAGACCGAATTGAACCTCATCAAAGGTGTTAGAACGACGAGCAACTTCTAGTTCTTGACGTACAGTCTTTGGTGCATCAGTGTAGTACCAAGGGTGCATGTCTTCAAACTTAGCTAGATCGTGTTTTTGTGGCTTCTTATAGGTTGAACCATTTAAGAAAGCATTTACACCACGAGCTGCATTCTTACCCATACCAATAGCATGAGTTACAGTTCTGTCGTTAGTTGCAACGTCACCTGCTGCAAAGATGCCATCGATAGAAGTCATCATAGTTTCGTTGTTAACAACTACGCTATCTTTTTCCATCTGTAGATTCTGAAGCTTTGATAGAGCAGTCTTATCAACGTTCTGACCTAAAGCTAAAACCACTGCATCTGATGGTAATTCCTCAAATTGACCGGTAGGTTGTGGCTTACCGTTCTCATCAAGTACCATCTTCTCAATCTTAAGAGCATCTTTAGAAGCTTCTGAAATGGTAGATAACCACTTAACTTGAATGCCTTCTGCAATAGCTGCATCCATTTCCTCAGCATTTGCTCTCATCTTTTCACGGTTACGACGATATACGATAACAGGCTCTGCACCGATACGACGTAGAGAACGAGCAACGTCCACAGCAGTGTTACCACCACCGTATACAGTTACACGACGTGCAATCTCGATTTCACCTGTAGTCTCAATCTGACCTAAAACTGATAGAGCATTTAAGACGTGAGTAGTATCGCCTTGTGGAATATCAGCACCAGCTGATACTGAAGCTCCTAAACCTAGAATTACAGCATCATACTTGCCATTCTTCTTTTCAGCTTCGATGTCTTCAATCTTGCGACCACATTCAATGGTTACACCCATATCGGTAATACGCTTAATTTCAGCATCTAAGATGTTACGTGGTAAACGATAAGTAGGAATACCATATCTCATCATACCACCAGCTTCTTTAGCAGCTTCTACGATATGTACGCTGTGACCAAAGCGGCGTAATTGATAGGCTGCTGATAAGCCAGCAGGACCTGCACCAATTACTAAGATCTTTTTACCAGTCTCTTTAGATGGACGCTTGAAAGCTAAGTTGTGCTCAATAGCATAGTCACCTAAGAAACGCTCAACTGAGTTGATACCAACGCTCTCATCTAAAAAACCACGGTTACATTTGCCTTCACAAGTGTGGTAGCAAACACGACCCATACATGCAGGTAGTGGGTTCTCCTCAGTTAAGATACGCCATGCGTGCTCATAGTCACCTTCAGCTGCGTAGAATAACCATTGTTGGATGTTCTCACCAGCTGGGCACTGATTGTTACATGGTGGTAACTTAAATACATTAACAGGGCGTAGAGTACGCCATGAACCAGTATGATTTTGTAATGAAGTAGCTGGATCAAGGGTAACAGCAAAAGCCTTATTCATCATAATTTACTATCTCCTTAAACAGCCTGACTACGTTCGTATGCTTGAATTGCAACTGGTGCATTTGGCTCATCATCGCCAAGTAGACCAAAGTTCTTAATGTTTGCATCGCAAAGTGCTTGTAATCTTGCAACTACATTAGGATCAGCCTTCTTACCAGTTAGGTGAGCATATCTACGTTGCATCTTTAAGTAATTTAGTACAGGTTGCTTTTGACGGATCTTTCTTACAGAGGTGATCTTACCGTACTCAGCTTCATATACAGGGAAGAAACCAGTCTCCATAGCCATACGAGCTGCGCTTACAGTTGAATTTGAAGCAAGACCCCAACCTAGTGGGCATGGTACTAGAATTTGAATATAACGAGCACCATGGAAAGACATAGCCTTAGTTACCTTGTTCTCCAAATCACGAAGATCAGCAACAGTTGCTGTAGCAACATAAGGAATACCGTGAGCCATAGCAATTAAAGGTAAATCCTTACCCTTACCCCAATCAGCACCTGGATGATCACCAACTAATTGAGTGGTAGCAGTACGAGCTGACGGAGGAGTAGCTGAAGATCTTTGAACACCGGTGTTCATGTAAGCTTCATTATCGTAGCAGATGTATAAAACATCATCGTTACGATCAAACATACCTGATAGAGCACCAAAACCAATATCAGTAGTACCACCGTCACCGCCTTGAGCGATAATTCTTGGGGCATTAGCATCACCATTGCGCTTTGCTAATACTTGAGCTGCAGCAGCTAGTCCTGAACCTACAGCAGCAGCGTTACCAAATAGGGAGTGAACCCATGGTAGTTTCCATGCTGATTCTGGATAAGGAGTTGAGAAAACCTCAAGACAGCCAGTTGCATTAACAACCATCAATTGACCATTAGTTGCCTTTAAAGCAGCATCAATTGCGTAACGAGCACCTAGTGCCTCACCGCAACCTTGACATGCTCTGTGACCTGAAATAAGACCATTTGGGCGATCTGTTGAAGCCTGAATAGTACGCATTGCAGGATTTAATAAACGGTTACCAACGGTATTAGAACCAGTTTGGTAGAATTTAATTTGTTCTAACATCTATAGACTCCTGCTTATGCTTTAACTGACTTTTCAATAGCAGACTGATTGATAGGACCCTTGTTGAAGGTTACGCCTTCATGCTTTTGGGTGTAGCTATTTAATACATCTGCATTTACATCGAAGAAGGTAAACTCTTCAGTGAACTTACCAGCAAGAGCGTCTTTTACGATGCCGTTAATAGTTGTACCAAAGATTGGACGACCACCTAAGCCTGCTACTACAGTCTTAACATCGCATGAGGTACCTTCAACAGCACGTTTAACCTCAGGGCAGATAATGCCACGAGCACCAAAGGAGAAAGCACGCTCAACGCAGATAACTTGCTTAGTGTCACCAATAGCTTCTTTAATAGCAGCATATGGGAATGGTCTGAAGGATTTTAGTGAAATGATACCAACATTGATGCCTTCAGCTTTTAGACGGTCAATCTCGTCTTTAGCAGTGCCAACTGTTGAACCTAAAATGATTAACTTCAAATCAGCGTTTTCACAGTTGTAGCAATCTAATAGACCACCTGACTTAGAGCCTGTTAGTTCGCGGTATTCTTTAGTTACTTCTTCAATAACGTCTAAAGCCTTAGCCATCTTACGTTGTTGTAGTAAACGAACCTCAGTAAAGGCCTCAGGACCTACCATAGCACCAATAGATACTGGCTCTTTGGTATTTAAGTATTCTTTTGGCTCATATGGCTTTAAGAACTTATCTACAGTCTCTTGTGATGGAATATCTAATCTTTCAAAAGCGTGGGTAAGTACGAAACCATCCATACATACCATTACAGGAAGACCTACTTTCTCAGCAATCTTAAATGCCATGATGTGAGTATCAACAGCATCTTGGTTTGATTCACAGAATAACTGTAACCAACCACTGTCACGCTGTGATAAAGAGTCAGAGTGATCGTTCCAAATGTTGATAGGACCACCGATAGCACGAGAAGCTACAGTCATAACGATAGGTAAACCTAAGCCTGAGGCTGAGTAGATACCTTCAGTCATGAATAATAAACCTTGAGATGCGGTAGCTGTATAAGTACGAGCACCACCAACTTCAGAACCAATAGATACTGAAATTGCACTGAACTCTGATTCTACGTTTAAGAAATCACAGTCTTTTAACTCACCATTTTTTACAAACTTACCTAAGTTCTCAACAATGTGAGTTTGTGGAGAAATAGGGTAGGCACAAACTACACCTGGACGACATAGGGCAACAGCCTTAGCTACACCTAATGATCCTTCAATTTGCTCTAGCATGTTAATTATTCTCCTTTGATGTAGTTATAAGCAAGTGCAGCAGTCTCTGCATTTGCATCACCAATCTTGCCAGGATATCTTGCCTGGAAGGCTTTTTGTACTGACTCTAACTTTAGAATGTCAGTAACTGCAGCTAGAGCTGCTAGCATTGGAGCGCCAGGTAGTGGCTTACCAATCTTTTGCATTGCAAAATCTGTTGCAGGAACAGTGAAAACATGTCCCTTTGGTAGCATCTTAACAATCTCAGGAACAACAACCTCAGGTGCATCCTTTGAGTTGATAACAGCAAATCCGTTAGGATCAAGACCACCAAATACATCAACTGAGCCTAATAGAGTTTTATCTTGAATTAAAACTACATTAGGTTTTTGAATTGGCTCGTGAGTACGAATGTCTTTGTTATCAATACGAGCATAGGCAACAACTGGTGCACCGGTACGCTCTGAACCGAAACTTGGGAAAGCTTGTGCAAAGTGGCCTTCGTAGAAAGCAGCTAAGGTTAGCATTTCTGCAGCGGTCACAACACCTTGGCCTCCACGGCCATGTAATCTAATTTGAAGCATTAAGGCTCCTCGTTTGCAGTGTGTGAAAAACATGGTACATAAAAATACCGTTGTCATAATTTTAGTTAATATTTGTAATTTGACAAATTTTTGATGAAAAAATATCAAAAAAATGAAAATTTGGTTAAAAATGAAAATTTCAAAAAACACCTTGCAAAAAGCCTATAAATAAGCAATTTAGTAAAAAGTGACATGTCAAAATTGTGAAAATTGTATGGCAAAATCAGAAAAAATTAGTTAAAAGTAACATTTAAGACTAGTAAGTACTTATATATTGTAGAATATTATTATAAAACAATAAGATACTGTAAAGATACAATAATTTAATGTTTAATAAAATAAACATTAAATTGTGATTATTGCTTCAATCAAAAAAAATAGTTATTATTTAACTAGGTTTAATAACTTAATTATAAAAAGAGCTAATATGATTGAGAACAGTTCTACCATCACCTCTAAACAAATTAGAGAGCAGAATTTACAACTTGTAAGACGAGCTTTACATCAAGAGCAGGTTTGTACTGTATCTAAACTAAAAGAGAAAACTAGTCTATCTGTAGTTACTCTAAATAAGCTTTTATCCTATCTTATTGCCTCAGGTGAAGTCTTAGAAGGAGAGAAAAGCTCAATTCCAAATGGTAGACCTGCAACCACCTATCGCTTTAACGAAATGAATAAGCTCATGCTTATTCTATCTGTTTATATACGTTCAGGTCATAAGTATGTAGGTTATACCGTACATAACTTATTTGGTGAATGTATTAAAAGAAAAGAAGAGTTAATTGAGGAGAGCTTAGGGGTACTTACTAATGAGTTTAAGATAGGTATCACACGTTTTATCAATGAATTTCCAAAGATCTCTATTATTGGAATTTCAATGCCATCTGACGATGTCGGTGGCAGAGTAGGCTCTGCAATTCGTCATGATCCTTTATCTAAAAGATTAGCTTTACACATGACTAAGAACTTTAATCTTCCTGTGTTTTTTGAAACTGATATTAACGCTGCCACCTTAGGTTGTTATAAAAGATGTAAAGTTCAAGAATGTGTAAGTGGCATTATTTTAGTGCCAGGTAAAATCCCAGGTTGTGGTTTCTGCTATAACGGATCTGTATTACGAGGTAAAGACGGTATGGCAGGTGAGATTAGATATTTCCCTATGTATAACGATGAAGGTGTATTACCACAAGAAACTTTACAAGCTGACGATCTAGCCATTAGAACCATTAGAGCGGTGATGTGCGTGTTAAACCCAGGTTACGTAGCTATCTATACAGAAACACTTAAACCAGGTTTAATCGACCGACTTAAAAAGAGATTGTCTACAGCTGCAGAGGAGGCTTTGCTTCCTAAAATTGAAATTACCGACAATCTTCGTGAAGATACTGTTTCTGGTATGGTAAGTTTGTGTCTTGAGAAATTAGAGCGGATGTGATTTTGAAAGTTTAGCTTTTAGCAATTCAATTTTAGGCACTTTAAAGATCTTTTTGTCTCTAGAAGTAGAAGATAATCGTCTTGCTTCTACCAATTCAGATGATTGTTTAGGTTTAGTAGCTTAAGGTTCAATTCTTAAAAAAATGATTGCAAATTACGCAACATTTTAAAATTTGATATTGCAAAAGGTAAAAAATATTGTGTAAGTAAAATGCTTTATACAATTACAAAATTTTGTTAACATAGATATAAATTATATTATATAATATTGCTTAAGTTTCCAACTTTAAAAATTTAATCAAATACTGATTCTTAACGGCTCAGTAGCTCTTTAAAAACATGATCTTGATTAGGCACCTACGGTAAGCAA
>CACZXZ010000071.1 GCA_902785325.1 uncultured Succinivibrio sp.
CAGAAAGACTGTATTACCCAAGTCTGAAAATGATGTAAGTTTACAGCATAATGTCATCAGGTAAGAACCTCCTTGGCTTGCCAAGGAGAGTAGTCAGAAAAATAAAGCCACTTTTTCGTAGAGTGGCTTTATTCAAGCTAAGTAAAAATATTACTTAGCTAAGGTAGGATCAACATGCTTATTCATAAACTCAGGATCAGCAAGTAATTGCTTTGCCATATCTAATGCATGTTCAAAATCTGCTGCGATAGCACCATCAAGATTCTTGTGGATACCAGCCTTTTGTAGGATAGCACGAGGTTGTGGTCTTACAGCTGAGAAGATTACATAAGTCTTGTGCTCACGACAGATCTTAATAATATCTTCAATTGAGCTTTCACCTGAAGCATCTAAGTAAGGCATGAATCTCATTCTTAGAATTAAGATACGAGGCATTTGCTCTAAAGACTTTAACTTATCGCAAAATTCAGCAGCAAAACCGTAGAATAGAGGACCATTGATCTGTAATACGATTACCTCATCTGGGATCTCAACATCGTCATCAGTACCTAAATCACCATCTTGAGATTCATACTCAGCTTTGTGATTTTGACGTCTTACTTCTACAGAACGAGCCATATGACGCATAAAGAGTAGGGAAGCAAAGGTTACGCCTACACCGATAGCTACAGTAAGATCAACTAATACAGTTAAGAAGAAGGTTAAGAATAGAATAGTTCTATCTGATGGGCTGATCTTAGCAATTTGAGTAAAGTGTTTTAGATCAGACATTCCCCAAGAAACCATAAATAGCACAGCAGCTAAAGCAGTCATAGGAATGAAGGCTAATACATCCATGGCAGTGTATAAGAACACTAATAAGAAGATAGCGTGGAAGATACCTGCTACAGGAGTTCTACCACCTGCTTTAATGTTAGTTGCAGTACGTGCAATCGCACCAGTTGCAGGGATGCCACCAAATAGACCTGAGGCGATATTAGCCACACCTTGACCTACTAATTCCTGATTTAATGAGTGCTTGTGACCAATTAAACCGTCAGCAACTACTGCTGAGAGTAAAGCTTCAATACCAGCTAAGAAAGCGATGGTAAAGGCTGATGGTACAAGCTCACGAATATCATCTAAAGAGAATACTGGCCATACAGGAGTTGGAAGACCTGTAGGTAGATTTGGGAATCTGCTACCAATAGTATCTACAGGTAGTGAGAAAGCAAAAGCTAAAACAGATACTAGTAAAATTGATACTAAGTAAGATGGGATCTTAGGGGAGATCTTTTTGCAAATGATGATGCAAGCTAAACCTAATAAACCTAGTAATACAGCATATACAGAGGTTTGGTTTAGATTTGCAAAGTAGGTGCCCCACTTGTTGATAAAGTCAGCAGGTACATTGCTTACAGTAAGACCTAAAAAGTCTTTTACCTGAGAGGAAGCAATAATTACCGCAATACCAGTGGTAAAACCTGTAATAACTGGGTAAGGAATATACTTAATGAGTTTTCCAAGTTTTGCGTAACCTGCGATCACAAGGATGATACCTGCCATGATAGAAGCTAGGATCAAACCATTAAATCCAAAACGCTGAATTACATCAAAGATTACAACCACGAAGGCGCCAGTAGGACCACCAATCTGAACGCGAGAACCACCTAAAAAGGAAATAAAGAAGCCTGCAACTACTGCAGTAACAAGACCTTTATCAGGAGAAGCGCCAGCTGCTACAGCCATAGCCATGGCTAAAGGTAGAGCTACGATAGCTACGGTAAGACCTGCAATTACATCAGCACGGAAAAGCTTAAAGTTATAGCCTTCCTTCATGCAAGTAAAGAATGCAGGCACAAAAGGATTTGCTGCTTTCATAAAAAATAAATCCTAAGATCTAGCTTTTTTGCTAAACCAAAAACAAACATAAGAATAGAGTGAATATTAAAAGGGAAGTCAATTAACTTGAAGGCATGAAAAGCCTGGTTTTTTTGACCAGCGTATTATACCAAAACCAGTTTTAAAGTGATAAAAAATCTCAAATTTAAAGGAAATTTTCTTACCTGCACAGTTTGCTTGCAAATCTTATAAATTTCAATTTGATAAGGTTACTTAAAGCATGTATAATTTTGTCTACCCTGGGGGTGATTCTGGTTTCGACTGGTTGCACCTAGTCCTAGGAGCATGTCGAGTAGCGAATTCTCGTAAAACAGTCGTATAAATATAGTCGCAAACGACGAAACCTACGCTTTAGCAGCTTAATAACCTGCTTGAAGCCCTCGGTTCTAAGCCTTTCTAGTGACGCTTAGTTATTCCGGGGTCGGTTCTTCACTAGATCGTGTGGAAGCCCCGTCTGAGGTTGAAACATTAAATCTTTTTATCAGACTGGGTATCTTGTGGCGTGGCGGTCCGCAGCGGGTACTAAGATCAAAGATTGCCTAAACATGTAGTGCCGAAGATGAAGTCAATTGGGACGCGGGTTCGAGTCCCGCCACCTCCACCAAGGTAATTTTTCGCAAGTCTCATTTCACACTTTTAAATTCCCAACAAGCCTTTAGGCTTTTTGATCCTCTATACTCGTATTGTTACCAATCAATTATAAAAAAAACAAACATCAAGGTAATGATATGTTCAACATACGAAAAACACGATATACCCCACATACCAAGCTAGAATTACGTAAGTTAATTTTAGATGAGGACATTGAGTTAAAAGATATTGATACTAGCCATATCACAGATATGAGCCATCTTTTTGAACCAGTACTAGAGACCTCAGAGCAGGCAAGATTCTTCTTTGACGGTATCGAAACTTGGGATGTCTCAAATGTAACTGATATGTCCTATATGTTCTGCTTTGCTAAAAACTTTAATCAGGATATTAGTAATTGGAACGTCTCAAAAGTTAAAAACATGCGTGGCATGTTTCAATTTGCTACCTCTTTTAATCAAGATCTTAGTAAATGGGACGTCTCAAACGTCGAGAACATGTCCTCTATGTTCTATGATGCAGCTGCCTTTAATCAAAACTTAGACTTATGGCAGATTGATAATGTCAAAACCATGAGATTTATGTTTATGTACGCAAGATATTTTGAGCATAAACCTTGTTGGAATTATAAAAAGGAAGTTGATCAAGTAGGTATGTTCTATGGCACACCTATCGTTTATGTAGATCCTTATTTAAATGTTGGTGTAGACAGTCAATTAGAGCAGATGGCAAGCCTTGAGCACTTACAATCTCAATTAGATTTACCTGAAATTGACGACGAGATTAAAAAGTTTGCCAATAAATTTTTAGGAAGAAGCGATACTCGTGAGCTAAAGGAAGAAGTAATTCCAAAAGCTTTAGCTCCTTCTAAAGCGCCCACAACTCAAAGCAGTGATACTAAGGTACAAGTTTCAAATCTTGAGAGGATTGAAAAGCTGTTTAGTGACGGCTTGTTGCTTGAAGATGAGTATGAAGTACTTTTAAACTACATAAAGTCTAAAAAGTAAAAAAAAGAGGATCACAAGATCCTCTTAAAAGGCAATAAAATAAGTATTAGTGCTTTTTCTTTGATTGATTACGTTGGTTTTGTGAAACTGGAGTTCTTACTTTTTCTGTTGGCTTAACTTCAGTTTTAGCAGTAGCTTCTTTTTCTTCCTTCTTTGAAGGGGTAGCTTCCTTTTTAGTTGAAGGTAGACTTGCTTTACTTTCAACAACAGGTTTTACAGACTCATCTTGCTTTACTAAAGATAAAACACCTAGGGCATTCACAGCTTTTACATAACCTACAAAAGGAACAATTGCAGTGATAACCTTAATTAAATCAAGGTATTCATTGCCTGCAACATAATTGGCACGGATATGAGCTTTTAGCTGCTCCTTAGTGTCGCCCATAGCAACTAAAATACTAAAGGCTGACAACTCTCTTAATCTTAAGGATAAACCAGGGCGAGAGTAGAAATCGCCATAGCAGTTAGCACGGATTAGCTTTTGTAAGACAGCAGCAGGATCTTTTTCATCGATTTTTGGTAGAGTTCCAAATAAGGTCTTTTGAATTTCCTGACCCTTTGCAAGACGAACCTCAGCACTTAATGGATCTTGATCTTCTGAAGTCTTTGGTACTTTGATTTCATTTTTGCCAAGGTACTTAGATAGCTCACGTACAAAAGCATAAGTGTTTGCAAGACCTGTATAAGCTTGAGATTGGTATACGATTTCACGAATTTCAACTACGCTTAATACTTTCTCTTTAATAGCATCAGCTACTACCTTTTTAAATAAGTCTAAACCACCTGTACCAATGCAAGCAGAGATGATAGCAGTTTGGTAATCTTTCTTATCTAATTGAGCCTGTTCTTGGGTATCGTTAGCAATTAAATTTTCAACAATTGTTACAAAATCTTGATCTGAATTGATGAGATTTTTTAAGTAATGTGGGGCTTTATTATTTTTCATATTAGGATGTCCTAAACATATAGATTGTTGCTTTAGGATAAAGTGCCTTTGTAAAGAATATGTAAGCATTGTGTAAAAATACTGTAAAGCGTAGGTATTTATTTTGTGTGTGTTAAGCTTATAAATATAGTAAAATTGCGGATTAGATTTTTTAATTAGGCAAAGAGCAAATGATTATCAACTTAAAGGAGCACCTTTATTTATTAAGTATAGTTACAGCTATGCTAGTAACTAGTGCCTGCTCAAGAAGTGAACTTTTTAAAGCAGAGCTTGCTTGTAGTAAGGGCGATGGTAAAGCTTGTGTAACTGCAGCTAATATCTATAAAAATGGTGAAGACTCTACTGGCAAAAAGATAGTAGCAGATTTAGATAAAGCACGCTCCTTCTTTATTAAAGCTTGTGATAATCATGAAGGCTCTGTATGCAATGAAATTGGTAAAGAGCTTTCAAGTCCAAACCGTAAAGATGTAGATTTTGTGGCAGCCACAGAGTTTTTTGAAAAAGGCTGTAATGTCAATAATTATGAAGCTTGTACTAATCTTGGTGTGCTTTATGCGGGCACTAACGAGCTTAGACGTAATTTTGATAAGTCCTATCAATATTTTGTTAAAGCCTGTAGCGGTCAAAATGCTAGAGGTTGTACCTTACTTGGCCTTATGTATGAAAAAGGTCAAGGCGTAGTAACTAATATTTCTAAAGCAACTAGCCTATATCAAAGATCTTGCAACAACAATGATCCTCAAGCTTGCGTAAATTTAGGTCTTTTATACCTACAAGGCTCTACAGGCTTTGTAGACAATAAAAAAGCTTTTGAGAATTTTGAAAAAGGCTGCACCTTAGGCAATGCTCAAAGCTGTAATAACCTAGCAAACATGTATATCAATGGCATGGGCACTAATAGAGATTACAAAAAAGCTTTGACTAATTTTACTAAGTCTTGTGCTAAATACGATGCTACAGGTTGTGCAAACTTAGGTTACATGTATCAACGTGGTATTGGTACTAACGTTAATTACGAAAAAGCTAATGATTATCTCTCCATCGGTTGTAATGCTAATAATTCTTTAGCCTGCCTAAATTTAGGCTACTCTTATAAAAATGGTTTAGGCGTTGAGAAAAACGATGACACTTACCTTGAGTACGCCGAGAAAAGCTGTAGCTTAAGCAATGGTGAAGCTTGCTCTAACTTAGGTATTAGAGCGATGGGAGAAGGTAACGAGAAAGCCTATAAGAAAGCTTTTAAATATTTTGAGTTAAGCTGTAATTTTGGTTATATCAAAGGCTGTACTAATGTAGGTGTGCTTTACCAAAACGGTCAGGGCGTAGAGCAGAACTTTGAAAAAGCTATCAGCATTTATCAAAAGACTTGTAGCACTAATGACTTTTTAGCCTGCGCAAATCTTGGCATCATGTATACCTACGGACAAGGTGTTAAAGAAGATCTTAAAAAGGCTAATGATTTATTTACTATCTCCTGCTCAGGGGACAGTCCTTTAGGCTGTACTTTATTAGGTTATGCCTTTAAAGAAGGTATCGGTACTAAGATTGATCTTAACAAAGCCAAAGAGCACTTTAAAAAAGCCTGCGACCTTAATGATGAGGAAGGCTGCGCTATGTATAAGCAGTTGTCTAAGTAATTAAGAAAAAAATCCTACCTAAATTAAGAAACTATCCTTCTATATAGAAAAGTGGAACTTACATTAAAGTTCCACTAGTTAGTCGATGATACTTTTTAACTAAAAGTGTGACTTAAAATTTCTAAAATTCTACAAAATTAACCTCTTTGTAAAAATAATTAAGCAAAAACTCTCAAAAAATTTTCTGTGCATCCTAAGACAGTAGGTAAATGTACTAATTCTATAAATTTTAAATGGTTAGTAGGTGATCTTTGTCGCTTTAAGTTAAAAATGTGTGCTAAATGTAAACGTTTGTAAAAATACCAAAAATATGCACATCAAGAATTTTATATCTACAAATTAACTTAAGACTACAAAATAAAAACTTTATAAATCAATAAGATAATATTTTTATTTGACCGCGATCTTATTTTGTAAAATTATATTTTTAATTGCTAGTGCATTTTTTGAAATTTAGATTTATATTGAAAATGTGCATATGCACAAATGAAAATCAAACATGAGGTTATAATTATGAAAATTAAGACAACTTTGACCACTTTATGTTGTGCAGTTCTTGCTTGTACTGCTTTTGCTTCAACTGCTAATGCTGCAAAGATCGGTGTTTCAATGCCTACTCAGTCATTACAACGTTGGAACCAAGACGGTCATAATCTAGAGAAGCAATTACAAGCTGCAGGTCATGAGGTTGTTCTTTACTATGCTGGTGATAACGATATTCCAACTCAAGTAAGCCAGATTGAGAACTTAGTTTCAGCAAACTGTGACGTTCTTGTTGTAGCTCCTATTGATGGCGGTGCTTTAACCCAAGCTTTACAAGGTGCTAAGGACAAGGGTATTCCTGTAGTTTCCTATGACCGTTTGATAATGAACTCAGACGCAATTTCCTACTATGCAACTTTCGATAACTACAAAGTAGGTCAAATCCAAGGTAACTACTTAGTTGATGCATTAAAGTTAAAGGATGATGCAACAACTCCTAAGAACATCGAATTCTTTACAGGCTCTATCGATGATAACAACGTAAACTTCTTCTTCGGTGGTGCTATGGACATCCTACAACCATACTTAGACAGTGGTAAGTTAGTATGTCTATCAGGTCAGACTAAAAAAGAGCAAGTTGCTACCTTAAACTGGTCAACAGAAGAAGCTCAAAAGCGTATGGAGAACTTAATCGCATCTAAAGGTTATGGTCCAGAAGGCACTCGTCTTGATGCAATTCTATCATCAAACGACTCTGTAGCTAATGGTATTACCAATGCTCTAGTTGCATCAGGCTATAATGCTGACAACTTCCCAATTTTAACTGGTCAAGATTGCGATAAGCCATCTGCTAAGAACATGAAGCGTGGTCTACAAACCATGTCAGTATTCAAAGATACCCGTGTACTAGCTGATAAGGTTGTTGAGATGGTTAACGCTATCTGCGATAAGAAAGAAGTTCCTGTAAACGATACTAAGACCTATAACAACGGTACTGGTATTATCCCTTCATATCTATGTACTCCTATCGTAGTAACTAAAGACAACTTAAAAGAAGTATTAGTTGATTCAGGCTACTACACAGAAAAAGAAATTAAGTAGTTTTATTTAAAGCCTCAAGTTTCCAACTTTAAAAGTTTAATCAAAAGCTGATTCTAAACGGATCAGTAGCTCTTTAAAAATACGATCTTGATTTACCTAGTAGGTTGCGCGA
>CACZXZ010000072.1 GCA_902785325.1 uncultured Succinivibrio sp.
TAGCTTGAATAGCTCTAAGTTTGCAGCAATGATATTCTCAAACACAGCAATTAAAGT
This sequence comes from uncultured Succinivibrio sp., assembly GCA_902785325.1. Taxonomy (GTDB): domain Bacteria; phylum Pseudomonadota; class Gammaproteobacteria; order Enterobacterales; family Succinivibrionaceae; genus Succinivibrio. The sequence continues at coordinate 58 of CACZXZ010000072.1, forward strand.
AGACACTGCGGCAATTAACATGAATAGGAAGAATAAAGCTCCCCAGAATGCGCCAAAGGTCATATTTGAAAATACCATGGTCATAGATACAAACAATAAGTTTGGACCTGCATCAGGTGAAATACCATAGGTATAGCAGGCAGGGAAGATCACAAAGCCTGACAATAAAGCTACAGCGGTATCTAAACCTGCGATAAATAAAGCTTCATTTAACAGACGGTGACGCTCTGACATGTAGCTACCAAAAATAGCAATACCACCCATACCTGTAGATAAGGTAAAGAAAGCTTGTCCCATAGCAGCCCAAATAGCCTCGCCCCAACGACCTTCTAAGTTTGCGTAGTTAGGTTTTAAATAGAAGCTAATACCTTCACTAAAACCATCTAAAGTGCAAGATCTTATCGCCATAAAGACTAATAGACCTAGTAATAGAAGCATTAAAGGCTTAGTGAATTTCTCCACACCCTTTACTACACCTAAAGCAACAATCATAAAAGCTACTGCAATTACAGTTGCCATGCAGGTAAATAAAGTTACAGGGCTTTGTAAGATTTCACCAAAGTTTGCCTGAGCTACTTCCTTTGGAAGATTGCTAGGTACCTGACCAAAAGCAAAATCAAAGAAGTAGTACAACATCCAGCCTGTGATAATGCCATAGAAGGACATTAGGATGTAGTTACCTGATATTTGCCACCATTTGTTGTAGTGCCACTTTGAACTTTTGCTTTCTAGGTTCTCATAGCAATAAGCAATAGATGCACGAGAGGCTCTACCGATAGCTAATTCCACAGTTAATAGTGGAATACCTAAAGCTACTAAAAAGAATAAATAGATGAGCACAAAGTATGCGCCACCGTATTGACCTACAATGTATGGAAAACGCCATACATTACCAATACCTACCGCACAACCTGCGGCAATTAGGATGAAGCCTAAACGGCTTTTAAATAATTCTCTTGCCATGATTTAATTATTTTGCAAAAAACAATTGATAAATACCTACTACATACACTACTAATACAATAGCTGTGAGCACATACTTGTAGTAGAAGAATAACTTGTAGGACATGTTAAAGCCCTTACCTACGTTACATTCATCAATGTAACGCTTAAAGGTCATACCAGTCTTTGAACAAACAAAGAGTACAAATACTACAGAGCCTAATGGCATGATGTTATTTGAGACTAAGAAGTCAAAGAACTCTAAGAAACTAGAATCAGAGGAGATGATATGCACATCTGACAAGAGGTTAAAGCCAAACAATGGTAGTAAACACATAGAGGTAATTACTACAAAGTTAATCAACACTGACTTTACACGGCTTATCTTGAATAACTCCATGGTACCTGCAATAGAGCTTTCAAACACTGCAATCATAGTAGATACAGCTGCAATTAACATGAATAGGAAGAATAAAGTACCCCAAAAACCACCTAAAGCCATGTTAGAGAAAACTACCGTCATGGTCATGAACAATAGGTTAGGACCAGCATCTGGCTCAATACCGTAGGTATAACAAGCAGGGAAGATCACAAAGCCTGATAAGAAAGCTACGATAGTATCTAACATAGCAATAAAGATAGCTTCATTTAAAATCTTATGTCTTTCAGACATGTAGCTACCAAAGATAGCAATAGCACCAAAGCCTACAGATAAAGTAAAGAAAGCCTGTCCCATCGCCGCAAAGATTGCTTCACCAAAACGACCTTCAAGTCTTGAGAAGTTTGGCTCTAAATAGAATTTAACGCCCTTTACAAAACCGTCTAAAGTAAATGATCTTAAAGCCATAAAGATTAGTAATAGAATTAGAATTACCATCAATGGCTTAGTAAATCTCTCAATACCACGAATAACACCTAAAGCAACAATGCTAAAGGAGAAGATTACGGTTGCTAGCACACAAATTAACATGGTACTTGGTGAGCCTAGTAAAGCTCCAAAATGAGAGGCTGCCTCATCACGAGTAATGCCTTGAGGAATAGAGCTAGAGGCAAAGGATACAAAGTAGTAAAGCATCCAACCTGCGACTACTACATAGAAGGCCATCAAAAAGTAGTTACCACTAAATTGCCACCACTTGTTGTGATGCCATAAAGCTTTAGGCTGCTCTAGTTTCTCATAGCAATAAGCCATAGAGCTTCTTGAAGCTCTACCGATAGCTAATTCCACAGTTAATAGTGGAATACCTAAGGCTAATAAAAAGAATAAGTAAATTAGCACAAAGTAAGCGCCACCATACTGACCTACAATGTATGGAAAACGCCAAACATTACCAATACCTACTGCACAACCTGCTGCAATAAGTAGGAAACCTAATCTTGTTTTAAAAATTTCACGTGCCATAGAGAGCCTTTAAGAGAAATACTTAGTATAAATTGCCACATATCCTTGAATTAAAAGGAAAGTTACAATTACAGGTAACACGAACTTAAAGTACAATTGAACCTTTGGACTTAGCTTACAGCCATTACCTAAATTAGAGGCTTGTAATAGGTTGTCATAACCCCAACCAAACTTCCAAGAAGCATAAAGCACATAGATAATAGAGCCTATTTCAATGATATTTTGAGAAAAGATAAAATCGTAAAGATCTAAAATCACGCTATCTTTACCAAATGGGTGGATAAAAGATAAAACGTTGAAACCTAAAATTACTGGGATTGCTAAAGCAATAATAATTGCCATATTGATAAGCACTGCTTTTACACGAGTAATTTTAAATAAATCTAAACTAATACCTACAATGTTTTCAAATACTGCAATGAGCGTAGAGATAGCAGCAAAAAGCATGAATAGGAAGAACACACCGCCCCAGAATATACCGTATTCCATATGTGAGAATACAGATACTAAGGTTACAAAGATAAGTCCTGGTCCCTGACCTGGCTCTAAGTTAAAACTAAAGCATGCTGGGAAGATAATGCAGCCAGCTAGCAGTGCCACAATAGTATCTAGAACAGCAATCGTAATAGATTCATTTACAATAGCTTTGTCTTTGGACATATATGATCCAAAAATCTGAATAGAGCCAATACCTACACCTAAAGTAAAGAAAGCTTGACCACAAGCTGCTGATAACACTTCAGATAAAGGATATTGAGAGAATCTTTCAAAGTCAGGCTTTAAGTAGTAGCTTAGACCTTCTTGGCAACCTGGCATTCTTAAAGCTTGTACTGCTAAAAAGATTAAGAGTAAAAATAACAATACCATCAAAGGCTTGGTAATTTTCTCAACACCTTTTCTTAAACCAAAAGCACAAACGCTAAAAGCAATTACAGTTACGATGAGTAAACATACTATCTGACTTACAGGTGAACCTAACATTTGACCAAAGAATTGACCTGACTGCTGTGGAAGCATAGGCTCTTTAGTAAATTCTCCTGAGAACATCTTATAGGTGTAATAAAGCATCCAACCTGTAACCATTGAGTAAAATCCCATGAGCACATAGTTACCTAAGATCATGAAATATTTACTGTAATACCACTTAGTATTAGGGGTTAGGGTTTCAAAAGAATAACCTACAGACTTACGAGAAGCTCTACCTACTGATAATTCGATAGTAACTAGAGGGATACCTAGTAAAAGTAAGAACAGAATATAGACAATTACAAATAAAGAGCCACCATATTGACCTGTAATATAAGGAAATCTCCATACATTACCTAAACCAATGGCGCAGCCAGCTGTAATAAGTAAAAATCCAAGTCTTGAAGAGAATTTCTCTCTATCTAAATTAAGCTTGTCAGACATTGTTTTCACGCTCAAAAAAGGCCCGTTTTCACGAGCCTTTCTACCTTATAAAAATATTTAATTATGCCTCATCTTTAGGTGAGTTTTCGTAAGGATTTGGCATAGTCTCTTGTACGGTTTCAGGTTGTGCTACTTCCTCTAAAGCTACAGTCTCTTCAGCTGGAGCTTCAGCTTGAGCTGACTCAGCTTGTGCAGCTTGCTCTTGAGTAATAGCCTTGATTGATAGACGGATACGACCAGTGTTATCAATATCAAGAACACGTACACGAACAGTATCACCTACACGTAGGTAATCATTTACGTTCTCAACACGATCTTCAGTGATTTGAGAGATGTGAACTAAACCATCACGACCTGGTAGAATGTTTACGAATGCACCAAAATCAGTGATTCTTACAACTGTACCGTCATAGTCATGACCTACTTCAACTTCAACTAATAGATCTTGAATTCTCTTGATTGCTTCATTTGCTGAGAACTCAGAGCTTGCTGAAATCTTAACTGTACCATCATCCTCAATATCAATCTGAGAGTTAGTATCAGCTTGAATTGAACGAACGTTAAAACCACCCTTACCGATAACTTCTTTAACCTTGTTTGCAGGAACCTTAATGGTTACTACACGAGGTGCAAATGGAGATAGGTTCTCACGTGGAGCAGGGATTGCCTTGTGCATGATGTTCAATAAGTGGATACGAGCAGCATGAGCATCAGTTAAAGCATTCTGCATGATCTCACGAGTAATACCGTCAGTCTTGATATCCATTTGAAGTGCAGTTACACCATCTTTAGTACCTGCTACCTTAAAGTCCATATCACCTAAGTGATCCTCATCACCCATGATATCAGTTAGGATTGCTACTCTATCGCCTTCCTTTACAAGACCCATTGCAATACCAGCAACAGGAGCGCTGATAGGTACACCTGCATCTAATAAAGATAAGCAACCAGAACATACTGAAGCCATTGATGATGAACCATTTGACTCAGTGATTTCTGATACTACACGGATTGAATATGGGAACTTCTCCATTGGAGGTAATACAGCCTTTAGAGCACGCTTTGCTAAACGACCGTGACCAATTTCACGACGTTTTGGTGAGCCGATTAGACCAATTTCACCTACGCAGTATGGAGGGAAGTTATAGTGAAGAATGAATCTATCTGAACGAACACCTGACATATCTTCAAAGGTCTGAGCATCGCGCTCTGAACCTAGAGTACAAGTACCGATAGACTGTGTCTCACCACGAGTGAATAAAGCTGAACCATGAACACGTGGTAGGATACCAGTTGCAATGGTAATAGGACGGATCATACGTAAAGTACGACCATCGATACGCTTTTCACCAGCTAAAATTCTTTCACGAACAATGTTTCTCTCAAGCTCGAAGAAGATCTTAGCAATTTCGTTATCTTTTTCTGCCCAAGCTTCGTTAGATGCCTTTAACTCTTCGGTTACATCCTTTTGAATTTGAGCTAACTTATCTTGACGCTCTAGCTTATCCACAATACGGAAAGCTTCGCCAACAGCTTCTTGAGCCTTGGTCTTTACAGCTTCGATTAAAGCTGTATCTTCTTGTGGCTTTACCCAATCCCAAGCAGGTTTGTTTACTTTCTTAGCAAACTCTTCAATTTCTTTGATTACAGTCTGTTGTTGCTCGTGACCGTACATAACAGCACCTAGCATTACAGACTCAGGTAAGCAGTTAGCCTCAGACTCTACCATTACTACAGCTTTTTCTGAGCCAGATACTACTAAATCAAGATCTGAAACCTTTGACTCTGAAGTTAATGGGTTTAATACGTATTGACCATCAATGTAGCCTACACGTGCTGCACCTAGAGGACCATTCCATGGAAGGCCAGAGGTTGATAAAGCAGCTGAAGCTGCAATGATTGAAATGATATCAGTTGGAATTTCAGGATTTGCTGACATTACAGTTACAACAACCTGAACTTCGTTTACGAATCCATCAGGGAATAAAGGACGAAGTGGACGGTCAATCAATCTTGAAATTAATGTCTCACCTTCAGTGGCTCTGCCTTCTCTTCTGAAGAAACTTACAGGAATTTTACCTGCTGCATATGAGCGTTCTTGATAGTTTACTGTTAGAGGGAAGAAATCACGACCTTCTACTTCCTCTTTACGATTACAAACAACAGTTGCAAAAACTGTTGTATCGTCCATTGAAGCCATTACAGCTGAGTCTGTTTGACGACCAATAGCACCAGTTTCTAAAGTGATTGTATGACGACCATATTTAAAGGTGTGTACAATTGGATTTAAATTCATCAGTTTTTCTCCACTACGCCCCACGAATTTTGCCGCTTTTTGTGGGATGATAAAATTTGGGCGGCTCACAAGCCGCCCTTTCCAGACGCTTTAATTAGCGACGGAGCTTTAACTTCTCAACGATTGCAGTGTAACGTGCAACGTCTGAAGACTTCAAGTAGTCAAGCAACTTACGACGCTGAGCAACGCAACGTAATAAACCACGACGGCTGTGATGATCCTTCTTGTGAGTCTCGAAGTGAGGTTGTAAATCAGCGATTCTTGCAGTTAATAATGCAATTTGAACCTCTGGATAACCAGTGTCTTGTGGGTTACGACCAAATTCAGCAACGATTTTTGCTTTCTGCTCTACTGTTAACATATTTAAATGCTCCATTTGTGAGATTAATAACAACGCTTCCACACCGATCACAAACTCAGTTGAAAGCGTGCTAATTTTAGCATACTTTTTTTGTTGTATTTATTTAAAAGGCAAAAAAGGTAAAATTTTGTTAATTTTTGAGATTTAAGCTAGGTTTTAAAGTTTTTAATAGATTTTCTTCTGTATTTTTCTTTAACCAATGATTAATAATCACTGAGTTTTTTAATGTTAACTATAGTTAACATTATATTTATCTATTATGGCAAAATTACCAACACCAATTCCCGTTACTCGCCTACTAAAGATTTTAGGCAATGACATTAAAGTAGCTAGAATAAGACGTAGAATTACTTCCGAACTTATGGCTCAAAGAATAGGTATCTCAAGAATTACTTTAGCGGCAATTGAAAAAGGCTCACCTACAGTATCCTTTGGGTATGTTGCAACTGCGCTCTGGATTTTAGGTTTATCAGAGAATTTAAAAAAAGTCGCTTCTATTGAATGTGATCCTGTTGGAAAAGCTTTAAGCGAACAAGACCTTCCTAAAAGAGTTGTTCTCAAAAGAAAAAAGTCATAATGACAGTTAACCAACTTATTCATAAAAACAATAGAAACTGTAGCTAATAGTCTAGGCTTAGACTCTATAGAAATATGCTACATAAAAATAGCTTTTGCGAATGTTTAAAGAAAATTAACGATAACTCAACTTATTTGCACTCAAACTTGCAAAAGCTCATCATAATATCGAAAATACGCTTATATATATGAAAGAATAAGTTAAAATTAACTTCGATAAATGTATTTAAACATATCAAGAGTTTTTGTCACATAGTATAAACATCCTTTTAAGCATATAAGGAATAGCAATGGATCTATCAAGACTACCAAATTCTGTAAAGGATTTTGAAAAATTAATTACAGAAGGTCGAATTTATGTGGATAAGACAGATCTTATCTACTCACTTGCTATCAACAATAGCCAGCCTATCTTTTTATCTAGACCTCGCAGATTTGGAAAGAGTCTTCTAGTTTCAACTTTTGAATGTTTATTTAAGCAAAAACAAGAGCTGTTTAAAGGCTTAAAAATTGAAAATCTTTGGAAAGATCAAAACACTTATAAAGTTTTACATTTAGATTTTTCATCCATGGCAACTAGTAGTCTTAACAATGTTGAACTTATAAGAGATCCAGATAACATTCCAAGTGAAAAATTTAATAGTATTTGCGACGTATTAGAAAAAAATAACTTAGTACTTCTAATTGACGAATACGATTCACCGCTAACTTCTTTCATGGATGATGATAAGAAGTTTGAAGCTGTTAGAAATATTCTAAGTGATTTTTATAAAGCAGTTAAAGCAAATTCAGAAAAACTACGATTCTTGTTTATTACAGGTGTAACTAGATACTCAAATACTAGTATCTTCTCTGCTTTTAACGACTTAAAAGACATTTCATTAACTTACGACTACGGAAGTTTATTAGGTTATACAGATGAAGAGCTAGATTTATACTTTAAAGATTATCTATCTGATATAGCGCTAAAATTAAATACATCATATGCAGATATAAAAGAAAACTTAAAAATCAACTATGACGGTTACTGTTTTGAGAAAAAAGGAAAGATCCATGTTTACAACACTTGGTCTGTGCTTTCATTCATTAGTGAATTTGATGACAGCGATCCTTACCATGGATATTGGGCAGATTCTGGCGCGTACTCATCTTTAGTAATGAACTTTTTAAAGGATTTTTCTAATCTAGATCAAGTTAAGCAGTATTCCTTTAAATTACTTCAAAATTTAAATTCTCTAGACAATGACATTATTTTGGGATTTGAAGAATTAAACAAATCATCTAATCCAATGCAAATGGATCCTAGAGTACTTATGTATCAAGCAGGATACCTTACAATTAAAGAAAGCCTTCTTGGAGGAGCAAAATTTGGTATTCCAAATCTAGAGTTACAAAAGTATTTATACACAAATTTCTTTAAAGATGTGTTAAAACCTATATTGCCAAAGGATTCATCATTACAGAAATTAAATGGAAACTCTTTCTGCTCAGCTTTAGAAAAACATCAGTCTAAAGACATCCTAGACTATTTTTCTTTGATAATAAAAGGTATCGCTTACGATACCACCATCTTTACCCACGAGAATAACCTTCGAGAGTTTATTTACCTTGCTTTAAAGTGGCTTGGTCTATGTATTTGAACTTAAGCTTGCAAAGATAGATGATGAGGTAGACAGAAAACTTTGTGAAGCTATAAATCAAATAAAAGATAAAGATTACGGTAATGAGACCTTTAGAAAGAACCTTTACCGCTATGCAGTTGTGATATCAGAAAAAGATCACGATATTGCAAAATATCAAGAACTTGAGCCAATTGATTTTATATAAAAAGGAATAGCAATGGATATTTCAAGACTACCAAATGCTGTAAAAGACTTTGAAAAACTAATTACAGAAGGCAGAATTTATGTTGATAAATCAGATCTTATCTATTCTCTTGCTATAAACAACAGCCAACCAATCTTTTTATCTAGACCTCGCAGATTTGGAAAGAGCCTTCTGGTTTCAACCTTTGAGTATCTATTTAAACAAAGACTAGATCTTTTTAAAGGCTTAAAAATAGAAAAGCTCTGGAAAGATCAATGCACCTATAAGGTTATTCATTTAGATTTTGCTAATGCAAAAGCTAATAACCAAACAGAATTTAATGAAGTATTTTGTGAATTATTATCAAATGAATTCAATAAAAATGGTTTAAAAGTTGATATTCCGAAATCTAATTCTCCACGAAATTTATATTTTAAATTTATTAACGAATGTCAGAAAAATGAAGTAGTACTCCTTATTGATGAATATGATGCTCCATTAACAAATTTAATGGATGATAAAAATGAGTTTGAAAAAATAAGAAAGGACTTAAGCTACTTTTATGATTGTGTTAAAGCAAATTCAGAAAAACTACGATTTTTGTTTATTACAGGTGTAACTAGATACTCAAATACTAGTATCTTCTCTGCTTTTAACGACTTATATGATATTTCTCTAAATTCAAACTATGGTAGTCTTTTAGGTTATACCGATACAGAAATTGATACCTATTTTGGTGATTATTTAAAAGAGTTTGCTCTCCAATTAAATACATCTTATGAAGATGTTAAAGCAAATCTAAAGAAAAACTATGACGGCTACTGCTTTGAGGAAACCGCCTCTATTCATGTCTATAACACTTGGTCTGTAATTTCATTTATAAATGGTTTCAACAAGAATGTCTCATTTCCTTATAAACCATATTGGAGTAATACAGGTGCATACTCCACATTAGTAATGAACTTTTTAAAAGATATTTCAAATCTAAGTAAAGTAAAAACTGTTCATATGAACTATTAAGTAAAATCAATGAACTAGATGCTAATATCAATTTGTCTTTTGATGATCTAATGCAAGCATCAAGCTTAATGGAAATGGATCCTAGAGTTTTAATGTACCAAGCAGGCTACATTACCATCAAAAAAACTTTTAGTAATGGAGCTAGATTTGGTATTCCAAATCTTGAGTTACAAAAATATTTATATACAAACTTTTACAAGAAGATTTTGCAACCGATATTACCTAGTGCTGACTACTCTCCATGGCAAGCCATGGAGGTTCTTACCTGATGACATTCTGCTGTAGACTTACATCATTTTCAGACTTGGGTACTACAGTTTTTCTGTC
>CACZXZ010000073.1 GCA_902785325.1 uncultured Succinivibrio sp.
TTTACATAGAGTGCCATAATAATATCTCCTGCGTTATGTTTAACTTTGGGATTTTGTTCCCTTTGATTTTATTAACGACACACTCTGAAATTTCTTAAGGATTTTTTTTAAGAATTTTATAAATAGAGATTAACTTACGAATTTTAAAGGAATTTATTAAGAGATTTTTTTTAGAAGGGAAGGATAAGATCCTGCCAAAGCAGGATCTTAGCTTTAAAATTAGCCGATGATTTGACGTAACATGCAACGTAGAGGCTCAGCAGCACCCCATAGTAATTGATCACCTACGGTGAAGGCTGATAAGAAGTTATCGCCTAAAGTCATCTTACGTAGACGACCGATAGGTACATATAATGAACCTGAAACCTTAGCTGGAGTTAACTCGTTTAGAGTTACTTCCTTGTGGTTAGGGATTACACGAACCCATGGGTTTTGAGCTGCAATTAATTGCTCAATCTCAGCTACAGGAATATTCTGCTTTAATTTAATAGTTAAAGCTTGGCTGTGGCAACGCATTGAGCTGATACGTACGCAGTTACCATCGATAGGTAATGTGCCAGGAGCATAACCTAAAATCTTATTAGCTTCAGCTTGGCTCTTCCACTCTTCACGGCTTTGACCGTTCTCAAGCTCTTTATCAATCCAAGGTAAAGCACTACCAGCTAAAGGAGCTGTAAAATTCTCTGTTGGGAAGCTCTTATCGTTCATCTTAGCGCGAACCTTACGCTCAATGTCTAGAATAGAGCTGTGTGGATCTGCTAATTCTTGATGTACGCAATCATATAAAGCGCCCATCTGGCATAGTAACTCGCGCATATTCTTAGCGCCAGCGCCTGAAGCAGCTTGATAAGTTTGAGTTGAAATCCACTCAACTTTACCAGTCTTAATTAAACCTGCTAGAGCAATTAACAATAAACTTACTGTGCAGTTACCACCGATGTATGATTTTACGCCTGCATTTAAAGCATCAGCTAAAACTTCATGGTTAACAGGATCTAAGATGATCTTAGTATCTTGCTCCATACGTAAAGTAGAAGCTGCATCAATCCAGTAACCAGTCCAACCTGCGTTACGTAACTGACTATACATCTTAGTGGTATAATCACCGCCTTGAGCAGTGATAATAATATCCATTGCTTTTAGTGCATCAAGGTTGTACGCATCTTCTAAAACACCGTTGTCTTTACCGCCAAATGAAGGTGCTTTTTGACCAGCTTGAGAAGTTGAAAAGAAGGTTGCATCAATTAAAGCAAAATCCTTCTCCTGCTCCATACGCTCCATCAAAACAGAGCCCACCATGCCACGCCAGCCAACTAAACCAACTCTTTGCATTATATCCTCACAAAAATAGCAATACTAAAATTAGAAATTATTAACTACAAAGAACATTTATCAGACAAAACTTCTATCTGATAATTTTTTTCCTCGTATTGTAGGTTTATCTTTAAATTTTTACCTGACTTTATAATATCTAAAATAAAGGGGATTTTACACAATTTCAAACTTGCACTGTGAAGGTACAAATCTACTGCTTTATCTAGATCGTGCAAATTAGCAAAAGCATCTTTAGACTTTACTAATCCAAGCAAAAGCACATCCTTTTCAACTCTCACCTCGGTTAAGGTGGTTGAAGGATCAAGTTTAAGCGGTAATTGAGCCTGTACTTGCTTTAATGACGAATTTTGATTATCAAAAAAGTTGCTATTGTTATATAAATAAAAGCCAATAAACGCAATTATTATAATAAAAAACAGCTTTAAATTTCTCGCAATTTTTTGCTTTATGACATTTTTTTCTGCATTCATTTTGTGCTTATATGCTTGAGATTTTAAATATAAAGAACTTAAATTTTCATTATTACTTGGATCTTCGCTAAGATTAGGCTCTTGCACCTTCCCTTCAACTAAACCTTCTTTGATAAATTCTTGCTCTAATTTTGCTTGTTTCTCTCTAATATGCTTTGGTAGATACTTTACTTTTAAAGAAGGATCTTCCCGACTCTCTTTTTTAATACCTAGAATTTTGTTTCTATGACTTATAGCTTCCTTTGCAAACATAGGAGCTTTAAGCACCATTCTCTCGTCTTGTGAGTAGGTGTTTTTGTGTTGTTCATAAGTTATATTTGCTAAATTTGTGTCACCTTCAGCTTTTACTTCTGTTGCTTTTACGGATTCTGTCGTCTCTAGATTATTTTCATTTGTTGCCATCTGTGCAATCTACCACTTTGAGATTAAATACTGCCTAATATGCTATTATATGTGCTTAATAAACTTTAATTTAAGATGTAAAGGTTTTTAATCATGACCACTATTGTAGGTAAAGACGCTCCTTTAGAACAGAGTATTGAAAAATTTGAAAAAATACTAGCTAAATTAAATCTTGAAGTAACTTTAAGCGATTGGTTAAATCCTGTAGATAATGTTTTTTCAGTAAACTTATCGGTTACAAGTTGCCCATGCATTTATTCTAACGGTAAAGGATCTTCAAAGCTTGCAGCTACAGCCTCAGCTTACGGTGAGCTTTTTGAACGTCTAGCTACCCACATGGTATTCTCAGACTTTTACCTAGGTTTAGATAACTCAAATGCTCCTTTTGTTCACTTTAAAGATGAAAAGTGGTCAGTCATCAATCAAGATGATCCGTCTTTACCTAACGACGTTTTAAACGCCTCTTTAAGAAAGTATTATTCAGAGAACATCAACCTTTCTCTTGAAGATCTTGTAGATTTACAATCCTCCTCCTACTCTCGTGGTGTGTGCTCTATTCCATTTACTAATGCTAGAAATGGAGAGGTTGTATATTTCCCTGTAAATTTACTTGATAACCTTTATGGCTCTAACGGTATGTCTGAGGGTAATACCGAATATGAAGCTTTAGTACAAGGTTTATCAGAGATTATTGAAAGATACGTAAAAAGAGAAATCATCAAAAGAGGCTTATGTTTACCTAAAATTCCAAAGGAAATTTTAGCTAAATACGAAAAATCTTATGCCTCACTAAAAGAGCTTCAAGCAGACAATCTAAAAATCGAGTGTTATGACGCTTCTTTAGGTGGTAAATTCCCAGTTGTTTGTGTAGTCCTATTTAATCAAAGCAATGGTACTTGCTTTGCGTCTTTTGGCTCTCACCCAATTTTTGAAGTAGCCCTAGATAGAACTATCACAGAACTTATGCAAGGCAGAACTTTTAGTGATTTAGACAATTTTGATGAGCCTGATTTTGATTTAGAAAGAACCTCTGATGTAGTAAATCTTGAAAGTCACTTTGTAGATTCTACAGGTATCTTACCTATGCAAATGTTTAGAAAAGTACCTGACTACAAGTTTGTAGCATGGGATTTTTCTGGTAACACACAAGAGCAATATAAAGCTTTACGCTATATGATTGCTAAACTTGGATTTGATATCTATGTACGCTCCTACAATTACTTAGGGGTATGTGTTTATAGAACTATCGTGCCTGGTATGTCTGAAATCTACCCTGTTGACGATTTAATTTATAACAACACTAACAGCGGTATTGATTTCCAAGAAGCTTTATTAACCCTACCTGCAACTCAGGAAAACGAACAAACCTATAGTGATTATCTTGATGAGCTTGAAGCTGAAGATTTTGACAATGAAATGCCTGTCTGTCAGCTTTTAGGTATTCTTCCTGATGACAAATCTCCTTGGAAAACTTTAAGAATTGGTGAGTTACGTTGTTTAGTAGCACTAGCTGCTAAAGTTTATAACTCAGCTTTAACTTATGCTATTTGGACTGTTCGTTACAATCAAAACGAATTCTCTTTAGAGAAGATGGCATTCTATCAATGCTTAATCAAGGTTTTAGAGTGTATAACTGACGGATCTTTAAATCTTGAGGACTATAAAGAAGGTTTAGAACTACTTTATGGCAAAAAGACTTTAGATAAAGTTATAGATCATGTTGAAGGTAGAGCAAGATTTAATGGTCTTGTAGCCTCAGATCTAAACTTAAAAGGCTTTAAAGCCCATCAAGAGCTAATTAGAATTTATGGCATTTTAAAAGATGCCTTGGAGCAATATAACTAATGAAACGCCTTTTAATCCTATTATGTGAAGCTCTATTTTGTATTACTCTATATGGTTGCTCTGCAACCTCAGATGAGCAAATAGCTTCTTTTGAAAGTCTAAGTTACAAAGAGCGAGCAAAGCAACTTCAAAGTTTAAATAATCTTGAAGAGCTTGGCAGAGTGGCTATTATTCCTTTGAAAAAAGGTGCGCACAGCCTACCATCTGTAAATGTTACTTACAGATACAAAAAAAGCTCCTTTGCTATAGAGTTTACAGGTCCTATGGGACTTCAATATGCCAAAATTGAAGTTTACCAAAACGGCACCACCTACCTAAATTTGATGGGTGAAAATTACAAAGGCGACAACGCAAGACAGCTTTTAATTGACGAGTTTAACTTGGATATTCCTATTATGGATCTACCAGCCATCATGATTGGTACCCCAAGAGGAAAACTAACCTTTGATGAAAAAGGCTATGTTACAAAAGCTCAATTTAATGGCTACACTGTAAATTATAAAGACTATAAATTCTACCGAGGAGGCATACCGCTACCTAAAGGAATTGAAATTTTAAGTCCTAAAGCAAAAGTACTTTTAAGAATTAACGAAGTCACCGTCATCAATTAACCTACTCTTGCCACTACTTTGGTAGTGGCTTTATTATGCACTATGAAATTTTCAACTTTAAGTCCTTGTAAATTAAATCTATTTTTATACATCACCAATAAAAGAGCTGATGGCTACCACGATTTACAAACCTTGTTTGTGATCTTAGACAAAGGCGATATGATGCATTTTGAAACTTGTGATGATGACAAAGTGCATTTACTTACAGACTTTGGTTTTGAAGTTGAAAAAAACTTAATTTACAAAGCCGCAATGCTTTTAAAAGAGCATTGTCATTACACTAAAGGCATCAAAATAAGTATTGATAAAGTGCTTCCTCAAGGTGGTGGTTTAGGGGGAGGATCAGCAAACGCTGCTACTACTCTGCTGGTTTTAAATAAGCTTTGGGATCTTAATTTAGATGAAGATACTTTATTAAAATTAGGTACTACTCTTGGAGCTGATGTACCTATCTTTATCAAAGGTACCACCTGTTTTGCAGAAGGTATTGGCGAAATTTTACAAAAAAAGACAGTTGCTTCTAAGTACTACTTAGTTGCCACACCAAACTGTAAAGTTCCAACTAAAGAGTTATTTGCCTCAACTGATCTTAAAAAAGATTACCCTAAAAGATCTTATGAGGAGCTTTTAAATACTCCTTTTGAAAATTGTTTTACTAAAGTTGTTGTAAAAACCTACCCACAAGTGCAAGAGCTTTTAAACCTTTTAAGTCAATTTGGTCAAAGCTATATGTCAGGCTCTGGATCTTCCTGCTTTGTAGCTTTTGATACTAAAGAAGAGGCTCAAAACGCTAAACTAATCTTAGATAAGAAAAATATCGCTTCTTTTGTGGCAAGATCAGTATCCTTATCCCCTACCTTAGTAGATCTAGAACAACTAAAAAAATAATTTTTTCTAAAAGCCTTTTCACACAAAGGCTTTTGCAAATTCTTATTCAGGAATTTGATTTAATAGTTTTTTTCAGTGGCTAAAAGTTTTAAAATACACACAGTTTTGCGACACAATTTGCAAAGCTAAACTCTCTTTTTCAAGCAAAATATTTAGGATCACACCATGGCTGATATGAAGCTTTTTGCTGGTAATGCAACTCCAGACCTAGCTAAAAAGATTGCTGATCGTCTTTATACAAGACTTGGCAATGCTACTGTAGATCGTTTCTCAGATGGCGAAGTTCATGTTCAAATCAATGAAAATGTTCGTGGTTGCGACATTTTTATTATTCAATCAACTTGCGCACCTACTAATGACAATTTAATGGAACTAATTGTGATGATTGATGCGCTACGCCGTGCTTCAGCAGGACGTATTACTGCTGTAATTCCTTACTTTGGTTATGCACGTCAAGACAGAAGATTACGCTCTGCTCGTGTGCCTATTACTGCTAAGGTAGTAGCTGATTTCTTATCAAGCGTAGGTGTTGATAGAGTTCTTACTGTAGATTTACACGCAGAACAAATTCAAGGTTTCTTTGATGTTCCTGTAGACAACTGTTTCTCAAGCCAAATCTTTGTTGAGGACATGCAAACTCTAAATCTACAAAATCCTTGCGTAGTATCTCCTGATATGGGTGGTGTAGTTCGCGCTCGTGCAATTGCTAAATTATTAGATAATACTGACATTGCTATTATCGATAAGCGTCGTCCACGTCCAAATGTATCTGAGGTTATGAACTTAATCGGTGACGTTAAGGACAGAGAGTGTATCATCGTTGATGACATCATCGATACTGGTGGAACCTTATGCAAAGCAGCTGCAGCTCTAAAAGAGCGTGGTGCTAAGTCAGTTATTGCTTATGGTACTCATGCTGTATTATCAGGTGCTGCTTACAAGAACATTTCAGAGTCTGTAATCGACACTTTAGTAGTATCAGATTCAGTACCTGCAACTGATGCTTTCAAGAAGTTAAAGAATTTCAGACAATTAACTTTAGCTCCAATGCTAGCTGAGGCAATTCGTCGTATCAATAACGAAGAATCAATTTCAGCTATGTTTGAGCAAAACTAATCAAATTAAGTTTAAAGTCGAAAAAAAAAGCCTCCATTTGGAGGCTTTCTTATTACTTACCTAACTTGCTACTAACCTAGTAAGCTTAAAGCGATTTGTGGACGGCTGTTAGCTTGGGTTAGCATTGAGGTTGCTGCTTGTTGAATAATTGTCTGTTGTGACAAGTTTGCTGCTTCCTCTGCGTAGTCAGTATCACGAATTCTTGAACGTGCATCTGACTCATTCTCTGCAATATTTGACTGGTTAGAGATGGTTGACTCTAAACGGTTTCACCTAACTGACCACGGGCTGAATCTACGTGAGCAATGAAGTTATCAATATTGCCTAGTACTGCTTGTGCTTGAGATGCTGAACTTAGATCAAAGGACCAACCACCTGCCTTTGTCTTAACAATACCCTTAGTACCTACATTTGCACCCTTCTTGCCTGATGCTGCAGCCATACCAGAGATAGTAAATGCTGTTGATAAGGATACATTGATAGTATCATTTGCATTTGCGCCTACTTGGAAAGAGATCTGACCTTTGGTATTTACAAGGTTACCCGCACAAGCGGTTTCACTCTTTGCACCAGCTAAGATCTTGTGACCACCGAAGGTTGTCTTACATGCAATACGAGTAATTTCTGATGATAATTGCTCTACCTCAGCTTGGATTGCTTTTGTGTACTTCGTCTAATGCACCTTCAGCTGTTTGCACAAATGCAATACCATCGTTAGCGTTACGGTTACCTTGGTTTAGACCGTTGATTTGGGAGGTTAAACGGTTTGAAATCTGTAAACCTGCAGCATCATCTTTTGCGCTGTTGATTCTAAAGCCAGATGATAAACGCTTGTAGGTTGTGTCTAAGGAATGAGTTGCCTTGTTTAACTTACTAGTTGAATTTAAAGAGCTAACATTGGTATTAACATAGAGTGCCATAATAGTATCTCTCCAATTAAATTATTTCATTAAATTTGTTTAGATACCTTATTAACGGCATAAAAATCGTGAAACTAAAAAAAAATTTTAGACTTTTTGTTTTCTTATTGAAATCTCGATGAATTTTGTTAAAAAAATGAGCTAATTCCTAGCTATATTTCTAAAAATAGATCATTAATAAAGTCTCCAATTACTTGGAGACTTTACTTTTCTAATTCCAATTCCTATGCAGGAGAATTGGAATTTAGAATGCTAGTTAGCCAAGCAAGCTTAGAGCGATTTGTGGACGGCTGTTAGCTTGGGTTAGCATTGAGGTTGCTGCTTGTTGAATAATTGTCTGTTGTGACAAGTTTG
>CACZXZ010000074.1 GCA_902785325.1 uncultured Succinivibrio sp.
TAAGGACATAAGAGAGTTAAGGTGTATATCCAGAGCTTACTCTCAGTTAAAAAATCAGCGCAAGAGTTTGGTAAATGTTTTACACAAACAATTGTGTCAAGTTGGCTGTAGAGCATCAAGTGTCTTTAGTGACATCAGAGGAAAAATGGCAACCAAAATCCTCGATGCTCTCATTGATGGATATGAAGGAGATGAATTACTCAAAAAAAGTTAAGGAAATCTGCAAGAACTCAAGAGGTAGACTAAAAGCTTCTCCAAAAGAAATCGTTGAATTTTGAATGGTAAATAAAAGGGATATAAATAGGAATTTTACCTAAAAATGACGATTTTTCATTTTTGGTAATTTTTATGATACATTTTGATAGATTTAAAACACGTAAGGCTAATATATGCCGTTTTGTTTTTATGAAAAATGACAAGCTATAATTGCAAAGTTGCAATTATAGCTTTAAAAAAAAAGGATTAAGTTTAGGAGTTTTCACAACCTGATTGATGAATGATTACATCGGCAATACGCTGTGCTTTATTGTGTACATCTACAGCATCCTCACCTTCTACCATTACTCTAACTACAGGCTCAGTACCTGATTTACGTAGTAAGACACGACCTTTACCACCAAGCTCTTTTTCAACAGCCTTAACTTCGTTTTGTACCTTCTCATCGGTGGTTACATCAATGCCTGCAGTTAATCTTACATTGATTAGATCTTGAGGGAACATCACAAGACCATCTGAGGCTTGCTCTAAGTCTTTGTCTGCATAGATACAAGCTTTTAGTACTTGTAGGGCTGAGACGATACCGTCACCTGTAGTTGCATGATTTAAACTAATGATGTGACCAGAGTTTTCACCACCTAAGGTCCAATTCTTTTCAAGTAGTTGCTCCATTACATAGCGATCACCAACTTTAGCACGACTAAATGGGATGTTCTCACGCTTTAAGGCAAGCTCAAGACCAAGATTGGTCATAAGCGTACCTACTACACCACCATTTAATCTACCACGCTTTTGAGTATCTTTTGCAATGATATATAGAAGGTTATCACCATCACGTAGCACACCGTGTTTATCGCACATTAACACGCGATCACCATCGCCATCAAAAGCAATACCTAAATCAGCTTTGGTAGCTAGTACTTTAGCAACTAACGCTTCAGGGTGAGTTGAACCTACACCATCGTTAATGTTAATACCATTTGGTTTATCACCAATGGTAATTACCTTAGCACCTAACTCTTTAAATACTAGTGGTGCAATATGGTAAGTAGCACCATTAGCACAATCTAAGACGATAGTTAAACCTTCTAAACTTAGGTGGCTTGCAAAGGTGCTCTTACAATATTCAATGTATCTACCTTGAGCATCTTCTTGACGGTAAGCACGACCAAAATCTGAGGCAGAGGCAAGCTCAATGGTGTCTTTATCTAAGTAACTTTCAATCTCAAGCTCAACTTCATCAGGAAGCTTAGTACCTTGGGATGAGAAGAACTTAATACCATTATCAAAGAATGGATTGTGAGAAGCACTAATGACAACACCTAAATCAGCACGGAAAGCACGAGTTAAGTAAGCTACTGCAGGGGTTGGCATAGGTCCTAACATTACAGGAGACATACCACCTGCGCTAAAGCCTGACTCTAGGGCAGCCTCTAGCATGTAACCTGACAATCTAGTGTCTTTACCAATAATTACTTTGCCACCTGACTTTTTACCTAGTACTTTACCTGCTGCTAAGCCTAGCTTAACTGCAAAATCAGGGGTAATAGGAAACTTACCGACACGGCCACGCACGCCATCGGTTCCAAAATACTTTCTTTCCATGTTAATCTTTGTCCACTTAAGGTTTAAGTTAAATTATTGTTTTGCGCCAATACTCTTGATATCACGTAAAGTATCACGTAAATCACGAAGACGGCGAATAATGGTTTTAGATAATCTATAAGGCTTAGTCTTATTAGACATAATCTGCCAAAAGCCAATTGCTAAAGCAATTTGGCTTACATCATCAGTTCTTATAATTTGCACTGATTGAGCACTTGAACAGAAGATAGCGGTAGTTAAAGCTAAAGTTCTGTTCTCTTTTAAGAAAGGATCATCTTGAGGAATTTTATGAGGTAATGCTACGCACATAGGCAGAGCAAAACTTCTAAAAGAATCTAAACGACCTAATAACTTTAAACGCGCTCTTATAGGAGCACGTACCACAGAAGGATCAATTAAAAGCTGTTTTCTTGAAATGCCAGCTTCTAAACAAGCATCAATACGCTCATAGAAAAATTCTGAAACTAAAGATACTACATCTTTATCGTCAGTAATTTTCTCCTTTGGTGAGTAGCTTAGGCATACAGCGACATCAGTGTTTTTAACTACGTCTAAGACACCTTCACTTGATAAACCGTCTGTGGTAATAATCATAGACACACCTGCGTTAATGCACTGCTCTATGATTTCTTTACTATTAGAGTTTAAAGCTACAGGAACGTCTACAGAATTTAAGATAGCACCTACCACAGATGGGATACGAGTCTCATCAACAATAGAGCCATAACGCTTAGCACCAATTTCAATAAACTCAGCACCAGCTTTTACATAGGTAGTAGCTAGCATCACAAGATCATCAATACTGCGAGGATCATCCTTTTCTAGAGCAATAGTACCCATTACTTTAGTAAAGGAAAAATCAACGATTTTATCTTTTGGTAATCTTAATTTCATGTTAGCTCCTTATAAACAAAGACTTCAGGGTAAGTGAAGTCTTTATTTAAAACTATGTCTTAGTCTTCTTTATTATTATCGTCGATATTTTGATTTGCTTCTTTGGTGTCGCTCTCATCTTTAGTTAAAGACTCGTCTTTAGCTTTAGATTCTGCGCTAGGATCTTTCTTATCCTCACTCTTATCTTTATTGTCGTCATTATTTGACTTTGGATAAGATGGAGCACGTACTTCCCTACGATTCATCAAATCATCGATTTGATCAGCATCTAAGGTTTCGTACTTTAATAAGGCATCCTTCATACTCTCAAGAATATCTTTATTAGCCTCAAGTAAGTCTTGAGCTCTCTTATAACATGAGTTGATAATCTCAGATACTTCCTCATCAATGATTAAAGCAGTCTTATCAGACATAGAAACCATTGTAGTGGTACCACCACCTAAGTAAGCAGATTGATCATTGTCTTTTTCATATTGCATTGGAGGCAATCTCTTTGAGAAGCCCCAACGAGTGATCATATTACGAGCAATGGTAGTAGCGCGCTCAATATCATTTGAAGCGCCAGTGGTTACTGCATCAGTACCAAACATTAACTCTTCGGCAATACGACCTGCAAATAAAGTAGAGATATCAGACAACAAGCCTTGTCTGCTTTGAGATACTTTATCTTGCTCAGGTAAATACATAGTTACACCTAAGGCTCTACCACGTGGAATGATAGATACCTTATATACAGGATCGTGCTCTGGCACTAACTTACCTACGATAGCATGACCTGCCTCATGATAAGCAGTATTGATTTTTTCATGCTCATTCATAGCCATAGAACGACGCTCTGCGCCCATGAGTAGCTTGTCTTTTGCTTGCTCAAACTCTTCCATGTTAACTACACGCTTATTGTGTCTTGCAGCACTTAAAGCAGCTTCATTAACTAAGTTTGCAAGCTCAGCACCAGAAAAGCCTGGAGTACCACGAGCAATGGTTGCAGTATCAACATCTTTGCCAAGTGGAACCTTTTTAACATGAACATTTAAAATCTGCTCACGACCACGAACATCAGGTAAACCTACCACTACTTGACGGTCAAAACGACCAGGTCTTAAAAGAGCAGGATCTAGTACATCAGGTCTGTTAGTTGCAGCAATTACAATGACTGCTTCAAAACCTTCAAAACCGTCCATCTCAACTAGTAATTGGTTTAAGGTTTGCTCGCGCTCATCATGACCGCCGCCCATACCGATACCACGTTTTCTACCTACAGCATCGATTTCGTCGATAAAGATAATGCAAGGAGCATTCTTCTTAGCTTGTGCGAACATATCACGTACACGAGATGCACCTACACCTACGAACATCTCCACGAAATCAGAACCTGAGATTGAGAAGAATGGCACCTTAGCTTCACCTGCAATAGCACGGGCAAGTAAGGTTTTACCAGTACCTGGAGGACCTACCATTAACACACCACGAGGAATGCGTCCACCAAGCTTAGAATACTTTGTAGGATCTTTTAAGAAATCTACAAGCTCAACTACATCCTCTTTAGCCTCATCGCAACCTGCTACGTCAGCAAAGGTTGTTTTAATTTGGTTTTCAGACAATAACTTAGCTTTAGATTTACCAAAAGATAAAGGATTACCTTTACCGCCACCTTGCATTTGGCGCATATAGAATAACCAAATAGCAATCAGTAATAGCATTGGGAACCAGGACACTAAGATTGACAATAAAGTGCTTGGCTCCTCAGGCTTAGTACCTGAAGCTCTTACATTGTGAGTAAGTAAAGTATCAATGATAGCAGTATCTGCAAGTGGCATTACGGTTACAAAGCGTTCACCAGACTTTTTAAGTCCGTTGATAACCTTGCCATCAAATACTACTTCTTGTACTTGATCTGACTGCACTTCCCTTACAAAAGTAGTGTAATCTTCCATTCTGCCTTGTGAATCAGATGATGTGAATGACTCAAAAAGAGTCATTAAAATCACTGCGATTACAAGCCATAGAATTAAATTTTTTGCCATATAATCTCACTTAGTTATTCTTCAACGTTAGCTGAAGTGTCTTCATCTAAAAACTCGTCACCTGGGGCAATACCGTTTAAAGGATGTCCTTTAAAGCCGGTTGCAACCATATACACCTCACGTGATCTGTCTCTTGAGGCATCAGGTTTTCTTACCTTCACTGAAGTGAAGTCTTGGTGTAACTCTTTTAAATACTCTTGAGAGCCTACACCTTGGAATACTTTAACCACGAAGCTACCACCTACTCGTAATACACGACGAGCCATATCTAAGGCAAGCTCAGATAGGAGCATAGCACGGGGTTGATCGATAGCTAAATTTCCTGACATATTAGGAGCCATATCAGATAACACGATATTAGCACCTACACCAATCATGGAATATAGCTTTTTAAACACTTCCTCATCCCTAAAATCGCCCTGCAAAAAATCTACATTGCGAATAGGACGTATAGGGAGAATATCGCAAGCGATTACTCTACCTTGTTCACCTATACACTTGATAGCATACTCAGACCAACCACCTGGGGCTGCGCCTAAGTCTACAACGATATTACCATGCTTAATGAGATGATCTCGTTTTTGAAGTTCTTCAAGTTTAAAGGAAGCTCTTGAACGCAAACCTAGCTTATGGGCTTGCTTTACATATGGATCGGAAAAGTGCTCCTGTAACCATCTAGTTTGGCTGGCAGTTCTTTTCTTTGCTGGCATTAAATTGATCCTACTTAAATTACGTTTTTTATTTAAAATAATCCGATAATATTATACAATTTGTAAACGATTTTGCTAAACAAATGTTTAAGCAAACTCCACAAATGCAATTATTTTTCTAAATTAAAGGTTTATTATGTCATTGAATACACATCAGCTTAAATTCTTAAAGGCTCAAGCCCATTCTTTAAAGCCAGTTGTGTTACTTGGCAATGACGGTCTTTCAGATTCTGTCATTAAAGAAATTGATAGCTCTATTGAACATCATGAGCTAATTAAGATTAAAGTAAATGCAGGTGATGATCGCAAAGAGCAAGCTCAAATGGCTGCAGATAAAGTTAATGCTCAATTAGTATCACTAGTTGGCAGAGTTGCTGTACTCTTCCGTCAAAATAAAGATGGTAGTAGATTCATTTTACCTCGCTAATCATTTTCTCTTTATCTAAGATCATCTCACAATGATCTTAGATAAAGATTAGAGATAACTTATAGGTAGAGCTACTATGTTATCTTTAAGATAAGTCTTCTGCTCTGTTAAACACAAAACCACACCTAAACCTCTTTTTAGTTTCGAATTCTTTTCACCTTTAATGTGATTAAATTCTGTTATCAGATCTTTTGGTAGTAGCTTATTTTTGTGGATAGCTACAGGATAGACTGTATTATCTTTTTGTAGAACAACATCGATGAAGCTATCTTCCACAGGATAGTAGAACAAAGTATCTTCAAAACTATCACCTGCATTGAGATAAGACTTAATCATTTCATTTACGACAAAGGTTTTAAATAAGTTTGTAGCATACACACTTAGTTTTGTCGTCTCACAGGTTATATGTTGCGTTGCGTAGCAAGCAAGTCCTGTATCTCTAAAATAGATTTTACAGCTTAGCCTTTTTTGCTTTTGGTAGTCATATGGTTTTACAAGATAAATTAGACCAGTGTGCAAAAGCAAAGACAACCACTTTTTAACTTTGGCAAGGCTAATTTCAGCCTCACGAGAAAGCTTACTTAAATTTAGTTTGCAATTAGTGCATAAAGCCACTGCTGCAACAAATTTTGCAAATTTTATACAATCTTGATGATACTTAAAATAACCTTCTACGTAATGCGCAAAATACTCACTGTAGTACTCTTGCACTTTGCCATCATCTAAATTCTTACCTTGATACAAAGCAGGATAGCTTCCTTTAAATATATGTCCCCACAAATCGTTATAAAACATTGGCGAAAAACCACACAGCTTGCTGTGTGGATGAAAGCCACAAATGAACACTTTACAATAACAAATAAATATTATATATTACATTT
>CACZXZ010000075.1 GCA_902785325.1 uncultured Succinivibrio sp.
TTGCTTACCGTAGGTGCCTAATCAAGATCATGTTTTTAAAGAGCTACTGAGCCGTTAAGAATCAGTATTTGATTAAATTTTTAAAGTTGGAAACTTGAGTTAAAGCTTTAAATTCAAAATTACTTTAGTTTAGGCAGGCCAGTTTACTGGCCTGTTTTTAGGAGAAAGCATAGATGTCTGACAATAAAATCTTGCTTAAGATGAACAACATCACCAAACGTTTTGGTAAGGTGACAGCCTTAAAAGACGTTAATTTAGAGGTGAAACAAGGCGAAGTGCACGCACTAGTTGGTGAAAACGGTGCTGGTAAGTCTACCTTGATGAATGTCTTAAGCGGTATTTATCCATATGGCTCATACGAAGGTGACATCATTTTTGATGAAGAAACCTGTAAATTTAATAACATTCATGATTCAGAAGATAAAGGTATTGTAATTATTCACCAAGAATTAGCTTTAGTACCTTATCTATCCATTGCAGAAAACATGTTCTTAGGTAACGAAAGAACTATGGCTATGTCAAAGAATGTTGTAGACTGGCCTCGTACCTATCAACGTGCAAAAGAATTACTAGAGCTAGTAGGTTTAGATGAAGATCCTCACACCTTAATTAAAGATATTGGTGTAGGTAAGCAGCAATTAGTTGAAATTGCTAAGGCAATTTCTAAGAATTGTCGTTTGTTAATCTTAGATGAGCCTACAGCTTCTTTAAACGAAACTGATTCTCAGAAGTTACTTGAATTGATTTCTAAGTTTAGAGATCAAGGTATGACTTCAATCATCATTTCTCACAAGTTAAACGAAATCTCCTATATTGCCAACTCCATAACTGTAATTCGTGACGGCTCTACCATCGAAACCTTAGATAACACAGATCATAATATTTCTGAGGACAGAATTATTTCAGGCATGGTAGGTCGTGCTTTAACAGACCGTTTCCCTAAGAGAAGCGCTGAGCATAAGATTTCTGATGAAGTTTTATTAGAAGTAGATAATTGGAATGTTTACCATCCATTAAATCCAAATAGAAAAGTAAATGACAATGTTTCTATCAAGATTCACCGTGGCGAAGTAGTAGGCTTTGCAGGTCTAATGGGTGCTGGTAGAACAGAATTTGCTAAGAGTCTATTTGGTCACTCTTACGGTGTAAAAATTTCAGGTCAAGTAAAACTACGTGGCAAAGAAGTTCATTTAAATAATGTTGAGCAGGCTATTAAAGAAGGTTTAGCTTACGTAACAGAGGATAGAAAAGGAGATGGTTTAGTCCTTGAAAATCCTATTGCTACTAACATGACCTTAGCTAATTTAAATGAAGTTTCAGAGCATCAAATCATTGATAAAGATCTTGAGCTTAAGACAGCAAAAGAGCTTAAACAGGACTTGAATGTAAAGTGCGCTTCTGTGTTACAGAACGTAGGTAATCTATCTGGTGGTAATCAGCAGAAGGTATTGCTTGCAAAGTGGATCTTTGCGCATCCTGATGTATTGATCCTAGATGAGCCTACTCGTGGTATTGACGTTGGCGCTAAATACGAAATCTATTGTTTAATCAATAAATTAGTAGAAGCTGGTAAAGCTGTGCTAATGATTTCATCAGAATTACCTGAGGTTTTAGGTATGTCTGATCGTATTTACGTAATGAACGAAGGCAAAATAGTAGCTGAAATGCCTCGTAAAGACGCCTCACAAGAAAGCATCATGGGTGCAATTTTACGTACCTCTGGCAAAAAAATTACATCGGAGCAATAGAATATGTACATTTTAAACATGCTAAAACGCAATTCCTTATTGATTGCTTTAGTTCTAGTTATGATCATGTTTGAAGTTGCAATTAGAGCAACTGGTCACGGATCATTATTCTCACCAACTAACTTTACTAACATCATCTACCAAAACAGCTATGTGATTATCCTAGCTGTGGGTATGTTATTCTTGATCATCGGTTGCGGTAACATCGATTTGTCTGTAGGCTCTATCGTAGCTTTAGTAGGCGCGGTTGCCGGTGTTATCATGGTTAACAACGAATGTAATATCTACATGGGTATGGCAGTTTGCTTACTTTTAGGTATTGCTATCGGTGCTTGGCATGGCTTCTGGATTGCTTATATTAGAATCCCATCCTTCATTGTTACTCTAGCAGGTATGTTACTATTCCGCGGTTTAGCTTTGATTGTATTAGATGGTATTACTATCAATCCATTCCCAACTGAATACTTAAAGATCTTTACCTCTTTCTTCCCATCAGTTAAGGCTGAGGCTTATTCAACCACAATTACTGTAACTATCCTTTTAGTTGCTGTATACCTAGTTGGTATTATCCTAAGTCGTGTATCTAAGCTTAAGAAAGGCTATGAAGTAGAGCCTATGTATGGCTTCTTATTCAAGCACGGTATCATCCTTGCAGCTATTATTGGCTCAAGCTTACTATTAGCTCAAAACAAGGGTATTCCACTAATCTTAATCTTAATTGCAGTTATCGTTATATTCTATGCTTTTGTGGCTAATAAGACTGTAGTTGGCAGAAGAATCTATGCTTTAGGTGGTAATGAGAAGGCTGCTAAATTGTCAGGTGTTAACACCAGCCGTCTATTATTCCTATCTTACGTAAACATGGGCTTCTTAGCCGCTGTAGCTGCTTTAGTTTGCGTAGCTCGTTTCAACTCAGCATCTCCAATGGCTGGTACTGGTTATGAGCTTGATGCTATCGGCGCTTGCTTCATCGGTGGTGCTTCAGCATACGGTGGTGTTGGTACTGTAGGTGGTGCTGTTATCGGTGCTATCTTCATGGGTGTGCTAAACAACGGTATGTCCATCCTAGGTATCGATGCTAACTGGCAAAAGGCTGTTAAAGGTCTAGTATTGCTAGCAGCTGTAGTTATCGACGTGATGTCCAAAAAGCGTGTAACTAACTAGTAAAAGAAACTTTGAAAGTAAGGTAGGCTTGTCCTACCTTATTTTTAGAAAAAATACTTATAACAATTATTATTTAAGCAAAAACGACAACCTCTTTTACAAACATATTTTGGGGAAAATTATGCGATATCTCTTAGGTGTAGATTTAGGAACCTCTGGTACTAAGACCGTTTTATTTGACGAAAATGGTCAAACTATTGCCTCTAAAACCATTGAATACCCTTTGTTACAGCCTAAAAATGGTTGGGCAGAGCAAGATCCTAAATGCTGGTATGATGCCACTATCAATTCTATCAAAGCCGTTTTAACTGAAAGTAAAGTAAATAATCATGACGTAGTAGCCTTATCTATCGCAGGTCAAATGCATGGCTTGGTAATGCTAGATAAAAATGGCAAAGTATTACGTAATGCTATCTTGTGGTGTGATGCTAGAACTCAAAAACAGTGCGACGAAATCACAACTTTAGTAGGCAAAAAAAGACTAATTGAAATCAACGCAAACCCTGCTTTAACAGGTTTTACCGCTCCTAAAATTTTATGGGTAAGAGAAAACGAGCCTGAAATTTATAAACAATGTGCAACTATTCTTTTGCCAAAAGATTATGTTCGTTACATGTTAACAGGTCAAAAGGCACAGGAAATCTCAGATGCCTCTGGTACTAATTTATTAGATATTACTAAACGTCAGTGGTCACAAGAGATCTTAGATAAGTTATCTATTGATAAGAACTTATTACCTCCACTTGTAGACTCTGAGGCTATTGCTGGTACTATCACTAAAGAGATTGCAGAGCTTACAGGTCTTAAAGAAGGTACTATCGTAGCAGGTGGTGCTGGTGACAATGCTGCTGCAGCTTTAGGTACTGGCGTATGTAAAGAAGGTGATGCCTTTGTAACACTAGGCACTTCAGGTGTTATTTTTGCTCACACTAATAAACCTGCAATCGATCCTCTAGGTCGTGTGCATACTTTCTGTGCAGCTGTAAAAAACAGTTGGACTGCTATGTCTTGTACTTTAGCAGCAGGTCTATCCTTGCGCTGGATGAGAGATGAGCTTTACTCAAAAGAAAAGCTTGAAGAAGAGGCTAAGGGTGAGGATGTCTACAATTTAATGACAGCTAAAGCATCAGACATTCCATTAGGCTCTGACGGTTTAATTTATCTTCCTTATCTAATGGGTGAGAGATCCCCTGTATTAGATGCTAATGCTCGTGGCGTGTTCTTTGGTTTATCAGCTATGCACACTAAAGCTCATATGACAAGAGCAGTTTTAGAGGGTATTACCTTATCTCAAAGACATAATCTTGAAGTATTGCACGAGATGGAAATTGTGCCAAAGAATCTAACCGCTTGTGGTGGTGGAGCTCGTTCTCCATTCTGGCGTCAATTACTTGCTGATATCTTAAAGTGCAAGATTGTAACAACCACTTCAAAAGAAGGTCCTGCATTAGGTGCCGCAATTTTAGCTGGTGTAGCAGCAGGGATCTTCCCATCCGTTGAGGAAGGTTGTAAAAAGCTTGTAAAACTCTCAGATCAAAGCTCTCAAGAGGATAAAGTAGCTTCAGCTAAGTATGACGAGGTTTATAAGTTGTACTCTTTCTTGTACCCAACTATGCGTCCTGCTTTTGCTAAGCTTGCAACCTTACGTGACAAGTTAGACGGTTGTGAAACTGAAAAGTACAAGTTAGTAACAGATATTGAGTTTGAGCGCTATGGTAAAGTAATTGACGATATTCCAGCATCAAAGATTGTTGAATTACTTGAGACCACACCACTTACAGAGGGAACTGATTATGTAGCTTCCTCAAGTATCCTAGAAACAGAGGAAATGTTGCCAATCATGCAAAACCAAGTTTTTGGTGGCTTAAAGGTACAAATTGGTTTCTGTAATGGTCACAATAAAGCTTTAAATGCTTTAGAGTATCACCGTAATGCTGAGCTTAATGTAGCTGCTAATGATGCCTTGTTAATGGTAGCTCCAATGACTAGTGTTCACGATGGCATTATCGATACTAACGACGTGGAGATCTTT
This sequence comes from uncultured Succinivibrio sp., assembly GCA_902785325.1. Taxonomy (GTDB): domain Bacteria; phylum Pseudomonadota; class Gammaproteobacteria; order Enterobacterales; family Succinivibrionaceae; genus Succinivibrio. The sequence goes on from CACZXZ010000075.1 coordinate 4,945, forward strand.
AAAGTTAAGAAAGGTCAGGCAGTTTTATTCTATGAAACCACCTTGCATTATGCTCCATGCGTAGCTCCAGGTGAGGAACACTTTAGAATGGCGGTAGTATTACCAAAGGATACTAATACTAACAAGCCTGAGAATGTGCCATCCTCAGGAGAGAGTGGCTGTTTAACTCACAACAACAAGTGGCTATATGCTCACAAAGACTCTAACGAGGGTAAGAGTGGGGTAACCACAGGTCGCTTAATTGGTGAGAATTTGACGGTATAATAAAATTAAAGCTCTTGCTTTTTTGCAAGAGCTTTTAAAAAATAATGATTAACAAAGATTTATAAGTAAGTTCATTTAAGGATCGCACTATGACTGTAACTGTAAAGACATTAGCTCAAGCTGCAGGTGTATCAAGAGGAACTGTTGATAGAGTTTTACATAATCGCGGATCTGTTAAAAAAGAATTAGAACTTAAGATTAGAACTTTAGCCAAAGAATTAGGTTATGTTCCAAATCGTGGTGGTAGAGCAGTAGCTTCCATAAAAGATAGATACAAGATTGGTATTATGTTACCAAGTATCGGTAATGCCTTTTTTGAAGGCGTAATCGAAGGTATTGATAAAGCCATTGAGGAATATAAAGAGCTTGGCGTAGAAGTAATTGTTAAAAAGGTTCAAGGCTATAACGAAGAGGTTCACCTTGGAGCTATTGAGGAATTAAAAAGATCAGGTTGTGCTGCTTTATGTTTAGCAACCATTGATACCCCAAAGGTTGCAGATAAAATCAATGAATGCCAAAAGCTTGGCATTAAGATAATTCTTGTAAATTCAGATGTACATAATACTAATAAAATCTGTTATGTAGGATCTGACTATATCAAAGCAGGTAAGACCTGTGCAGGTTTATTGTCTTTAATCAGTAAACAACCAAAGCTTGATATTCTGGTGGTAACAGGCTCAAAACTTATGTGCGGTCACCGTCAGAGAATTGAAGGCTTTAAAGAAGAGTTAGAGGCTTTAAAAGTAGATTTTAATATTTGTGCGCAAATTGAATCTAACGATTCAGATATCACCGCTCAAATAGAGACCTCTAAATACTTAAAAGAGCACAAGAACATTAACTGTGTCTATGTAACTGGCGCAGGTGTACAAGGTGTAGGCGCTGCCATTATTGCTACAAATCGTCAGGATATCATTGGTATTGCCTTTGACGATATCTATACCACAGTAGAAATGGTAAGAGCGGGAATTTTTAAATTCGTAGTCTGCCAACAGCCAGATAGACAAGGTTATCACGCTGTAAAAAGAGCTTACCAACTCTTATCAGGAACTGTAAACGAGCAGATCATGACAGACTTCTATACCGATACTATCATTAAGATTGCATCTAATATCGGTAAGTAGATTAAAAGGTAGTGAAAACTACCTTTTTATCAAGATATTTCTATTGGCTCAAGTTCTTGATATTTTGCAATATCGTGAGCTTTTTCTGATATCACAACTGCATAGCGGTAAAGGTTCTTTTTAAAGGTCTCATTACCGTAATCTTTATCTTTTATTTGATTTACAGCTTCACAAAGTTTGCTGTCTACATTCTCGTCAGCCTTAACTAGCTTTAGTTCAAATACATAGTAAGAACGTAGAGTTTTAATTAAGATATCAGCTCTACCTTTGCCACTAATAACCTCTCTTTGTACGTCTGTACCAAGCCACTTTAAAGCAAGGTAAATAAACTCTCGAAGGTTATTCTCGTGGGTAAAGATGGTGGTATCGTAAGCGATACCTTTTATTATCAAATGATATTCTCTGATAGATGTTCACTTAAAGCCTCATCAATAAAGTTTTGGTTAAGACTTAATAGAGCGTTATAAAACAGTGGCGAAAACCCCACAGCTTGCTGTGGGGTATGGCGAATTCATGAATCCGTGCAAGATCACAAAATGACATGACCTCCATTTTAGTTAAAAAATACCCCTAAGCTTAACGCTTTGGGAGCTCTTTAAAATATTAGTTTAATACTGAAAAGTGGCTTAAAATGCGCTATTTCTTGGAGTTTGATTGAGAAATCAAGGGTGATCGAAAGTTCACGCTCTAGATACTCATCACTAAAAATTCGCCACTATAAAGATTTATCTGATAAGAAATTCCTAGATAAGCTCATAGCTGACTATAAAGAACTTAATCCTGTAGACTCAAGAGGTGCAGCAATTGCACAAGCTGGAGTTATTTACATGGCAACTAAGATGGGAGAAGTATTACTTCACGATACAGGTCCTGATAATGTCATGTGGATTATCCAAGAGTTCTGCGACCAAGTCTCACTACAATTTAAGGATTGGAGACGTAGGGAGCTTGTAGTCTATCCTTTAGAATCTTTATTGATGATTATCTTTCTAGCAAGATGCTGTGGAAAGGTAACGGCAAAGGAGATTTTAGAGTTCTACAGAGCACGTTTGCTTGAATTAGTCTATCTAATCCCAGGACTTACAGAGTGTTATAACGAGCTTTCAATAAGCACCATCAACCGTGTATTTAGAGGTATCAATCCTAAGCAGTTAAACAACTTCTTTGTAACCTACTTTACTAAGGTTAGAAGAAGAATTACTGAGCAAATTACCTATCACTCTGATAGATTAAAGAGTAAAGGTATTGATGTTAAAGATACCTACACCTTTGATGGACAAGAGGTAGTATCTACCTTTAGAAGAGGCGAGGATAGACGTTGTAAAGGTGGTCAAATTGTATCAACCTACGATAGCACCAACCTGCAATGTCTTACCTATATGGTGGTAGATAAAAAGAACCAGGAAAAAGAATGCATTGTAAAGATGCTAGAACAACTTGGTGATAAAGCTTCGGGTAAAGTATTTATGGCTGACGCCTTAAATACAGTAGCAGCAGTAACTAATGCTATCAATAAAGCTCAAGGTTTCTATCTAATGCCAATCAAAAAGAATGGCGGAAACAAAGAGCTTTTAGATCATGTTACTGCAATCTTTAACCGTGAGCATAAGCATGTGGTTAAGGAGTCATATCAAGAGCTTAACCATGGTCGTATTGATGAGTGGCATTTTGAAGTGTTACCAGCTGAGAAATACTTAGATAAGCGTATCAAGAACGATCATGCAAATCTAAAGACTCTAGTTAAGTACACTCACATTAGAACACCTATGCGTAATGGTGAAGCACTAGAAAATACTACCACAGAAAGATACTACATAAGCTCACTACCTTTTGATGAAACTGTAGTATTCCAAGTTAAATACTCCATCTTAGATTACTGCTTCATTGAAGCTCATCATGGAATACTAGATAATCCAAGAGTATTCAATCAAGACGATTTACAAGCTTGTAATGACAATACCATTGCAAACAATGCTGGTCTAAACAAGATGTGTTTAGACTTTGTGTCATACATAAGACAAGAGCTGTCTATCAAAGGTAAACAAAAGACTCCTTACTCTTATAACATCACCATGCAAAAGCTCAATGATTTAACTACCTTTGAGTTACTTGAGTACTTCTATGACTATTGGCTTGATGTTGTAGATGAAAGTCCACTAAAGACACCAACTTCAAATAAGCTCAAGCTTGAGACCATCATTGAAAAGTACAATTCCTCAGGTGGTAGCTTCAAAAGCTTCCTATTCTAAATAAGCTAGCCAATTAAGTTTGGTTAAAGCTATTTACACCTACATCAAAAACTACCTCCAAAACGCAGTAATTCAGCCTAAATTCAGTACTAAATTAACATTTTAAAGAGCTCCTTTAGCGCTTGGCTTAAGGATTTTAATTAGTTTTTGGGGCGATCTTTGAAAGTGTGACCTCTCACGATTTCATGAATTCGCCATAGCTGTGGGGATGTAAGCCACAAAATGCCCTTTACAAAGATAAATAAATATTATATGCTATACATAAATTACATTGTATTAGATTGATTTTGTAATTGTT
>CACZXZ010000076.1 GCA_902785325.1 uncultured Succinivibrio sp.
ATGAGTGATTACTAATCGTTTAACTTCATCATTTAGAATTTGGTTAATAAGATTTGTAAGTCCTTTCTTGTAGTAATTCATACCTGAGCCTAAATCGGTTATAAGTTCGTACTTATAACCATACTCAGCACAGTACAATTCCAGTACTTGTGATTGTCTTACTAAATCTTCTTTTTGATCGTGAGAGCTTACTCTAGCATAAGCTATGGTTTTTCTCTCATCTACTACAGTAGGTACTTACTTTCCACTGATTGCTACAATCCTATCTAGGTTATATCTTCTTGTACCACCTGGTGAAATTGAATCAGGTTTTAACTTACCCGACTTCTCCCAATTTCTCATGGTTTGAACATGAACACCTAATAGTTTTGCAACTTGACCTATGGAAATTATCTTTGACATACTCTTAATACCTACTAAATATTAGTATGTATTATAAATAGTTTATATATTTATTGCAACTGTTAATTACCCTTTCATGTTCACTTTCATGTTCACTTTCATGTTCACTTTCATGTTCACTTTCATGTTCACTTTCATGTTCACTTTCATGTTCACATTTACGCATCCTTTTGAGAAATGCATCAGCTGAACTTGTATCAGTAAGTATTAAATGCACATGGACTTTAAACTCATCACCTTCAGTTAAGGTTGGATCTTCTCCATTAGGTAAAAGCTGGAGCGGTTTTTCTTGATTTTTGAATTCTTAAGTTAAGTGGATTTGAGATTTATAAGAGGAGTTAATTCTTGAATATCCTCAAAATACTTTGAGGATATTTAGTGCAAAACTATAAAACAACCTTTTGGCAAAGAACGCTAACAGCTTTGTCGTTTAAGGAGTTGTTTTCGACGCCTTTAATAATATCCTCTTTTGAATATTTATCCTCAGGATAAACTACTACAACAGCTTTATCCCCATCCTGCAAGAAGTTATGCTCACCAAAATCAGTGTAACGAGTAGCACCAATGGATACCATAACTTGCTTTGGACAACCTGCTTCATTTAGGTATGCGTTAATCTCTTCAGCTGGTCCCTCATTTAACTGATGGTTAAACTTCTCAATTAACCACTCAATTAGAGTTTGATAAATGTAGCTATAATCTCTTACCGCACTATCCTCACCATAAGGATGAACTACGCCATCACGAACTAGGAAACTTGCAATACGATATTTATTTAAAATACCTTTTTCATCAAAACTGTCGATAGCAATAGCATTGTCAGCAAAACCTTTTGAGGATGGTCCCCAATTCTTCTTTTGGCTGATCTTTTTAGCGCCTTCTTTTCTAATAGAGCAATCATTTGAGGCTGAGAAAAGAATAGGCTTTAGTGCTACTACCTTACCATTATCCCAGGTAACATCACATACAATAGCGCACTCAGGCTCAATTTGTAATTTACTCTCACCTTTTGGGAAGATGATCTTTTGACTATCAAATGGGAAAATTCCAAGGAATGCAGGAGTTACAGTAGCAGCCCCTTTAATAAAGGTTGGAAATACAGCTTTAGGAGCTTTAGCCTCAACGGTTTTTACATTAGTAAAATCTGAAGCTTCACCAGCTTGCTCTAAGTGACCTGTAAAATTACCGGCTACACCAAAGGTAGCCATATTCTCAAGATTTACAATCATATGATCCTCTACAAAGTTAAACTGAAATTATTTTAGCAAGAATTCTTAAAATATCTAAAAGTAATGTAGTGATAATTGCTAAAATACACACATTAAAACTATTTTTGGAACTGTTATGAAATTTCAAGCTCTATTGGCAATACTAATGCCTTTGTGGCTACTACCTTGTAGCACTGAAGCCTCTGATAATGAGATAAACTCTTTTAGAGAGGCAAAAAAAACCATGGTAAAGATTGTGCATAGCTTAGATAAGCCAAAAACCATCTACTGTGGTTGCGATATCGTGCTTACTAAAAACGGTTATTACCCAGATTTAGAGTCTTGTGGCTATAAAATTCGTAAAAATGAGAAAAGAGCTAAAAGAATTGAAGCAGAGCACATCATGCCAGCCCATGAATTTGGCAAAAACAGATCCTGTTGGATAAGTGGTGGCAGACAAAATTGTACAAGTTCAGATCCTACCTTTATGAAGATGGAAGGTGATCTGCACAACTTATTCCCTGCAATTGGTGAAGTTAACGGCGATAGAAGTAACTTTAAGTTCTCTGAAAAATTAAGAGGCACTTCCCCATATGGTAAGTGTGAGGTGATAATCGACCGTAAAAGACAGCGTGCTATGATCCCAGACAGAGCAAAAGGACAAGTAGCAAGAGCTTATCTTTATATGTCTAATCGCTATCATATCCCTTTAGATAATGAGCACATTAACTTATTCAATCAGTGGAATAAAAAGTTTAAACCAACCTACAATGAATGCCTTTACAATAAGCTTGCAACCAAAGCTCAAGGTAACGACAATCCATTTGTAACTAAAGCATGTAAATATTAACAATGAGAACCGTAAGAATTTGCCAATTAGGCGCACCTTTAAACTTAAATGACGAATTTACCTTAGATGAGGACGGTTATGGTCATTTAATTAGAGTACTTCGTTTTACTGCCAATACTCCTTTTGTAGTCTTCGACGGTTTAGGTAATGAGTATGAAGCTGTACTTACTAATGTTGGTAAAAAAGCAAGCTTTAAATGCCTAAATAAATTGTCAGTAAACGTAGAGTCTCCCCTCTTTATAGAATTAGGTCAAGTCATCAGCCGTGGCGATAAAATGGAATTTACCATTCAAAAAGCTGTGGAATTAGGTATTTCAAAAATAACTCCCCTCTACTCTAGTCGCTGTGGGGTAAAACTTGATGACAAACGCAAAGACAAAAAGGTTGAGCAGTGGCAAAAAATAGCCATCAGTGCTTGTGAGCAATGTGGTCGTAATGTAGTGCCTAAAGTTGGTGAGATCACCAATATCGACGATTGGTACTCAAAAGATCCTGAAGCTCTAAGTCTTACCCTAGATCCTAAAGCTTCTATAAAATTAAGTGAAATTAAGCTTAAGTCTAAGCTTAGATTGTTAATAGGTCCTGAAGGTGGTCTTGATGACAGTGAAATTCAAAAGGCCTCTGAGAATAATTTTGTGGGCGTAACCTTAGGTCCTAGAATTTTACGTACTGAAACAGCAGCTTTAGCTGCGTTAAGTATCTTAGGTTGTACTTTTGGAGATTTATAGTGGATACAACTAATTTGGTTTTAGGTAAAAGTACAACTTATCAAGAAGAGTACTCACCATCTTTACTTCAAAGAATTGAAAGACAATTAGGTCGCAGTGCCATCAAGAATTTAAAAAGCTTTGAAGGCTTTGATGTATGGCACTTATATGAGCTTACCTACTTAAACTTAAATGGCTTACCTTGTGTATGCATGGGCTGTATGATTGTACCTGCTAAAAGCAAGTACATCGTAGAATCAAAATCTTTAAAGCTTTATACCATGTCTTTTACTATGACTAGATTTAAAGATTTGTCATTTGTACAAAAGGTATTTGAACGCGACTTATCAAAGCTTTTAGAGTGTAAAGTTGAGGTAAAACTCTATCCTTTACATTCAAAGGATTTTGCAATTCACACTATTAAAGGTACTTGTCTTGAAGAACTTAGATGTTGCAAAGATTTAAACTTTAAAAACTTTGAGTATTCACCTGAAGTACTAGCCTTTGATGACAAAAAAGAAATTAGTAAGACTTACTACACTAATTTATTTAGAAGCTTGTGTCCTGTAACTGCTCAGCCTGATTACGCAAGCCTTATGATTTGTTATGAAGGCAGAAAACTTAAAGAAGAAAGTTTACTTACTTATCTTGTATCACTACGTCACCACCAAGGCTTTCATGAGCAGTGCGTTGAATTGATTTATTCAGATCTTGTAAGCTATTTAAATCCTAAAAAACTTACTGTAGCAGCCTTTTTTACTCGTCGCGGCGGTATTGATATTAACCCTGTAAGAACTAATCAAAAGAGCCTGTCTCCTCTAATGTTAAGAACAATTCGTCAATAATTGTACAGGCTGTACAATTTCTTTAGCATTTCTTTACATTTTCGACCTATACTCATAGTGTGATAATAAAAATAATTAAGGAGCAACTATGAGTGTAGTTGATGTTTGGCCTGTAGGTTCAATGGCACTGCTAACTCAAGTAGAAGCAGATTCTTTGTCATTGTCAAGTCAAGGCGATTTATATGATTTATATCGTAACTGCTCATTAGCAGTGTTAAACAGTGGTAACGTAACTGACAATTCCAAAGAGCTTTTAGACAATTTTAGTAATTTTGAGATTAACGTTATTCGTAACGAGCGTGGCTTAAAGTTAGAGTTGATAAATCCACCACCAAGTGCCCTTGTTGAAGGTCAGGTAATTAAAAAGTTACGTAAACATTTGTATGCAGTATTGCGTGATATTGTACAAATGCAAATGGCAAAAGATCCTGATTTAGACTTTATTAAAAAGAAATACGCAACTGAAAGTGCCTATATCACAAATCAGATCTTTGTGAATTTAAGAAACGCTAATGTATTAAAAGCTGGTATCAAACCTAACTTAGCAGTGTGCTGGGGTGGTCACTCTATTCCTCAAAATGAATATGACTATGCTTATCAAGTAGGTTTAGAGCTAGGTCTTAGAAAAATCGATATCTGCACAGGTTGTGGTCCTGGAGTCATGGAAGCACCTATGAAAGGCTCTTTGCAAGGTTATTCTGAGCAGTGTGAACAAGAAAAATGTCGCATGATAGGACTTACTGAGCCTTCTATTATCGCAGCAGAACCACCTAATGCTATGGTAACCGATTTAGTTATCATGCCTGATATTGAAAAGAGACTTGAAGCTTTTGTGCGTTTAGGTCATAACCTTATTATCTTCCCAGGTGGTCCTGGTACCGCTGAAGAGCTTTTATATATCTTGTGTATCAAGCTTTGCAAAGAGAATAAGCACAACTTTTTACCTTTAATCTTAACTGGTGATAAAAAGTCTGAAGGATACTTCAAGGCTTTAGAGGACTTTTTAATTAAGTGCTTTGGTAAAGACATCACAAGATACTATGACTTAATTATTGACGATCCAAAAGCTGTTGCTAAAAAAGTTAAAGACAATAATGATACTGTGCTTGATCATAGAACTATCACCCATGATTCTTATTGCTTTAACTGGGATTTATTTATCCCACATCAATTACAGATTGCACATCCTATCACCCATGAGTTCATGCACTCTTTAGATCTTTCAAGAGATCAAGAGCCATGGCAGTTAGCTTGCAATTTGCGCTCAGCTTTCTCTGGAATTGTAACTGGTAATGTAAAAGAAAATGGTATTAAAGCAGTAGCAGCTCACGGACCATTTAAATTACATGGAGAAAAGGAGATTATTGAATCTTTAGGTCAATTACTTGAAAGTTACATTAAACAAGGTCGTGTATTACTCTCTCAAAAAGAATACAAACCTTGTTATGTCTTGGAATAATCTTGAAACTCATAAGGTAGGTAAAATTTTACCTACCTTTTCTCTTTTTATGCCACAAATTTTAGATCTTCATCTAATGCCTTAAAGCCGTTTTCAAGATCAGCTATGATGTCATCAATATGCTCAGTTCCAATAGATAGTCTGATGGTGCTATCAGAGATCCCAGCTTGAGCTAACTCCTCAGGAGACAACTGTGAATGGGTAGTGGAAGCTGGATGAATTACCAAAGACTTCACATCTGCAACATTTGCAAGTAGGGAGAAGATCTTTAAATTGTCGATAAACTTGAAGGCTTCTTTTTTGCCACCTTTAATATCAAAGGTAAAGATTGAGGCACCACCGTTTTTAAAGTACTTCTTATACAATTGATGCTGTGGGTGAGACTCAATGGCAGGATGGTTGATTTTAACAACCTTATCATGAGCTTGTAAGTACTCTAATACCTTTTGAGTATTGTAAGCATGTCTTTCTAATCTTAAAGATAAAGTCTCAATACCTTGTAAGAGCAAGAAAGCGTTAAATGGAGAAATAGTAGCACCAGTATCACGTAAGATGTCACAGCCCACTGAAAAAGATCTGATTTAGCTCAGTCAGTTTTGACTAAAAGTCAGCTCAATCATTTTGGATTGTTGCTTACCCAATTTTTACTGTTGCTCAGTCAATTATATTTATTGCTCATTTGGTTTTGATTTTATTCCCTAAAATTAAGGCGGTTTCAAGGTAAAACCGCCATTATTCTGTAGCTTCAAAGAGTCAACTTGTTAATATGGCAA
>CACZXZ010000077.1 GCA_902785325.1 uncultured Succinivibrio sp.
TAGAATGCCTGCCTGTCACGCAGGAGGTCGCGGGTTCGATCCCCGTCCGTTCCGCCACTTATCAAGAAAAAATGCCCGACTTAGTTCGGGTTTTTTTATGTCTGCAAGATTTTTGTAGTACAATATTACCTACTTTTATAATAATTATCATTTATTGCATTTAGGTAAGATAGTTCTCATTTTGATTATTCATTTGTATTGTTTTTAGGGGGACTACTTATGCCAATTAATATTCCTAACGATCTTCCAGCAAAGGCAATTCTTAATTCAGAACAAGTTTTCGTAATGACCGAAGATAGATCATTACATCAAGATATCAGACCTCTAAATTTATTATTTTTAAATTTGATGCCTAAAAAGATCAACACAGAGGTTCAATATTTAAGAAAACTTTCAAATACTCCATTACAAGTAAATATTACTTTTTTAAGAGTAGATGATCATATTTCAAAAAACACTCCTCAATCTCACATGGATAACTTTTACAAAGACTTTGATGAGATTAAAGATAAGATTTTCGATGGAATGATCGTAACTGGAGCAGCTCTAGATCAGACAGAATTTAAAGATGTTACATATTGGTTAAATCTAAAAAAAATCTTATTGTGGTCAACTAAGAATGTAACCTCTACATTATTCTCTTGCTGGGGTGTAGCAGCCGCGTTAAAAGCCTTCTATGATGTTGATATCATTTTTAGGCAAGATAAGTTATCAGGAATCTATGAAATCGAATTATCTTCAAAGATAGATACTCTAACTCGTGGATTCGATGATGTCTTTAAAGCTCCTATTTCTAGATATTGTGACTTCCCACTTGATGTTATTAGTGAAAAGACCGACATCAATGTTTTAGCTTCTTCTCGCGAAGTAGGCTTATATTTAGGCGTTTCTGGAAACGGTAAGCAAGTTTATGTTTCAGGTCATCCTGAGTATGATGTAGATACTTTAGATCAAGAGTATCATCGCGATTTAGCTGCAAATAAGTCTCCTAATATTCCAATTAACTATTATCCTGATAATGATCCAAATAAAGCTCCTTTATGCTCTTGGAGAGGACATTCAAGCTTATTGTTCTGCAATTGGTTAAATTACTATGTATACCAAGAAACTCCATATGATCCATATCAGAGTAAATAGTCCTTTTTGTAAATAATTTTTTAAAATATCGATGATATAAGGTTTAACTTGGTATATTTCATGTAAAATATCAAGTTAAATTGTTATTCATAGGTGAAAAAGTGACTGGTTTAAAAATTGCTAAATTCAAAATAACAGGCGGAAGAGCTCTAGACGGACAAGTAAAGATTTCTGGTGCAAAAAACGCTGCTCTTCCTATCTTGCTATCTACAATTCTTACAGATGAAAAAGTTTGTTTAAAGAATGTTCCTGATTTAGCAGATGTTAAGACTAGTTTTAAATTACTTGAAGATTTAGGCAAAAAGTGTTTTTACGATGCAGATAAGGGAGAAGCTGTTATCGAAAAAGGCGTTACTTCCCATGTAGCATCTTATGAATTAGTAAAAACAATGCGTGCCTCTATTATGGCTCTAGGTCCACTAGTAGCCTACGCTGGTTCTGCTGAAGTTTCTCTTCCTGGTGGATGCGCCATTGGAGCAAGACCTGTTGATCTACACATTAAAGGTCTTAAGGAGATGGGTGCTCAGATCAAGCTAGACGATGGTTATATCAAGGCAAATGCTATTGGTAAAGGTCGTCTTCATGGTGGTCATATCATTATGGATAAAGTATCAGTTACTGGTACTGAGAATTTAATGATGGCTGCAACTTTAGCTGAAGGTGTTTCAATTATTGAAAATGCAGCTTTAGAGCCCGAAGTTGTAGATCTTGCAAACTGCTTAAATAAGATGGGCGCTAAGATTAAAGGCGCAGGATCTTCAAGAATCGAAATTGAAGGTGTAGAGAAGTTACACGGTTGTGATCATAGTGTTGTTGCAGACAGAATTGAAGCTGGTACTTACTTAATTGCAGGTATTGCAACTCACGGTATTGTTACCTGTTTAGATACCCTTCCATCTACTTTAGAGTCAGTACTACAAAAATTAAGACAAGCAAATGCTTTAGTAACCGTAGATGGCACTAATATTACTGTTGATATGCGAAACCGTCAGATTAAGCCTGTGGATGTAGTTACAGCACCACATCCTGGATTCCCAACTGATATGCAAGCTCAAATGACTGTTTTAAATGCTCTATCTGATGGAGTAAGCTCTGTTACAGAAACCATCTTTGAAAATAGATTTATGCACATTGCTGAACTTATCCGTATGGGGGCTCACTTAGAGATTAAAGGCAATACCGTAATCTGCGAAGGTGTACCTCAACTTAAAGGTGCTCAGGTTATGTCTTCAGATCTTAGAGCATCAGCATCCTTAGTAATTGCAGGTTTAGCTGCTGAAGGAACTACCATAGTGGATAGAATCTATCATATGGATAGAGGTTATGAGCACATTGAAACTAAGGTAAGTAGCTTAGGCGGTCAAATAGAAAGAATTTACTAAGATTATGTTTGATTTAGCCCCATACAATACTTTTAGACTAAATGTAAAATCAGCTGATGGTGCCGTAATTACTAACGTTGCAGAGTTAGATCATTTTCATGCGGATAATGCATTGATTTTAGGTCATGGCTCAGATGTTCTATTTACTGATGATTTTTCAGGTACTGTCTTAGTAAATCAAATCAAAAGCTTAAGCGTTGAAAAACTAGAGAATGGAAAATTCTTAGTCAAAGCTGGCAGTGGTCTAATTTTAGATGAGTTAATTGAATCTTTAATAGCTCAAGGAATTTATGGACTTGAGAATTTGTCTTTAATTCCTGGTACAGTAGGTGCTGCACCTATTCAAAATGTAGGTGCTTATGGTGTTGAAATTGGAGATTTAATTAAAGAAGTTGTAGTTTATGATCTACAGCGCCACATACAAGAAGTTTATTCCAAAGAGCAATGTGAATTTGGCTATAGAGATTCCTACTTCAAAAGAAATAAAGCTAGACCATTACTAATTACTCAAGTTGTGTTTGAGCTGTCTTCAACTTTTAATCCTAAAGCAGAATATTCAGGATTAAAAGGCATTACTTTTAAAACCCCTCAAGAACTTAGAAATAAAGTAATTGAATTAAGAAAGTGTAAATTACCAGATCCAAAGTTAGTTGGAAATGCTGGTTCCTTTTTTAAAAATCCAATTGTATCTAAAGAATTAGCCTCAACATTAAAGCAAAAATATCAAGATATGCCAGTCTATGAGTTTGATGAAACAAGCATGAAGTTAGCTGCTGGTTGGCTTATAGAAAAAGCAGGTTGCAAAGGAATTACTCACGGTAATGTTGGAACCTGGGAGCATCAATCTTTAGTGATTGTAAATCGAGGTGAAGCAAAACCTCATGAAGTAGTTGCTTTAGCAAAATACATCATGGCAGAGGTTTTTAATAAATTTGGCATTAAATTAGAGCCTGAAGTTAGGACTTATGACTCAAAAGGAGAGGTTTCGTGGGACAGACTTTAAGTTACTTAAGATTAGTAAAGCTCCTAAATTCCGCTCCTAATCATACTTTACAAAAAGAGTTAGTGTTAACTGCTTTAGAGACAGACGAAAGCTCTTTAAATAAAGTAATTTCAGAGGTTAATTCCTTTTCAAATTTAATCTCCTTAAATGAAGATACTCTTTGTTTAAGTGAAAAAGTTGATCTTTTAGATGACATGTCTATTTTTAAGAGAGTGTCAGGATCTGGTCGTATTGCTATTCTAGATAAAATAGATTCTACTAACTCTTTTATGATGCAAAATGCCAAAAATATCGCCTCTGGTGATGTGGTTATTGCTGAGCTACAAGAAAATGGTAGAGGTAGCCGAGGGGGTAAGTGGTATTCCTCTTTTGGTAAACAACTTACTTTATCTTTGTGCTATGTCTTTGATTCAATCGATAAGATACAAGGTTTATCTGTTGGTATTGGTGTAGCTGTTGCTCAATCTATAGAGAGATTTGGTTTTGAAGATATTCTCTTAAAATGGCCAAATGATATCTATAGAGGTCATAAGAAACTTGGTGGCATTCTAATTGAATCAGTTCCTTATCAAAAGAAGTTTAAAGTGATCATTGGTGTAGGCATAAACGTTTATAACGATCAATTTAAAGACTTAGATAGAGAATATGCTTGCATGTTTGATAATCATATAGATTCCTTTAAGCGTAATGATTTAGCTGCAGCTTTAATTAACAATATCAAAAAGACTTGCTACGAATTTAGCTGTGGCAATACTAAGATGATATTAGAAGCCTTCAAAGCTCGTGATGAATTACTTGGTAAAAACATCAATGTTGAAACTGTAAGTGGTACTTATACAGGTAGAGCTGCTGGTATTGATGCTAAAGGTGCTTTATTGTTAGCTGTAGAAGATAAGCTAATCAGTTTGAATACCGGTCACATTACCTATAATCTTCCAGACGACGAAGAGTAGGTTTTCTCTTATCAACCAAAACAAAAGGAGCTGCAAAGCTCCTTGATTGTTTTTGATTTCCAAAAGAATTATCTTTCTATTTTCTTAAAAAGATCTCTTCAATATGGTGATCTTTGCCTTTTTTTAGAATTAAATTTGCTCTATTTCTGCAAGGTAGAATATTCTCAATTAAATTGGTGTGGTTTACAGCCTCCCAAATTAACTGAGCAATACTTGCTGCACTTTCATCTGATAAGTGAGCATACTTATGGAAGTAGCAGTTAGGATCAGTAAAAGCTTCACTTTTTAGTTTTAAAAATCTATCTATATACCACTTCATTAAGTATTTTTCATCAGCATCTACATAGATTGAGTAATCAATATAATCTGAGATGAAGGCTTTCTTTCTAAATTCTGGATATTCAGTTCCGTCTTGTAGAACATTCACTCCTTCAATAATCAAGACATTTGGTCTATCTACCACTGTATATTGATTAGGAACAATGTCATAAGTAAGGTGAGAATAAACTGGAACTTTAAGATTGGATTTACCTTCCTTTACATCAATTAAAAAAGAAATAAGTCTTTTTACATCATAACTTGCAGGAAAGCCCTTTTTACCTAATAAAAGATTCTCTTCAAGAACCTTATTAGGATATAAAAATCCGTCCGTTGTGATCATGGATACTTTAGGCTTGCAAGGCCAGCTCTTGATTAGTTCACACAAAAGCTTAGCAGTTGTAGTTTTGCCTACAGATACAGATCCTGAAATAGAAATAATAAAAGGAACAGACTCCATAGGAGAGCCTAAAAATTTTTGAATGATACTTAATCTGTCATGCCTACTTATGTAGTACATTCTAAGTAAACTTGATAATGGCAGATAGATGTTTTTTACATCATCTAAGGATAACTTATCGTTGAAGGCAAGAAATTTTCCTAGATCTGCTTCTGTTAAGGTTAATTTTTCAGAGCTGTGTTTAAAAGAAGCCCATGTTTTTGGATCAAAAGAAACAAAAGGAGCTGATATTTTATTACTAGTGCAATTCATACAGAAACCTTAGCATACTAGGAAAAAAGCTTGTGAAATTATAACAAGTAGTTAGCAAGCGGGTAAAAAATAAATTACAAAAACGTGGATTTTGGTTAAATATTTAAAAAAATCGCTATATAAGTGATGAAAAGAATACGAAAAATAAGCCAATTTGTAAAAAAAATGAAAAAAATCAAAATTTTTTCTTGCATTATCAATAATGTTTGTATATCATAGTCTCCGCTGTCAAACGATAGCACTGTAGTTAGTCCGGAGACGGGCTGATTATGGAGGGGTTCCCGAGTGGCCAAAGGGATCAGACTGTAAATCTGCCGGCTCTGCCTTCGAAGGTTCGAATCCTTCCCCCTCCACCACTTCCCTTTTTTTCTCCGGTAATATTACTTTTTTTATGCGGGCATCGTATAATGGTTATTACCCAAGCCTTCCAAGCTTGAGATACGGGTTCGATTCCCGCTGCCCGCTCCAGAATGTTTTAACCTCAACGCTGTGAGCTCTTAATTAAGTTAATTTTGTTCACATAGGATTTAAAAATGGCAAAAGAGAAGTTTGTCCGTGGTAAGACCCACGTAAACGTAGGTACAATTGGTCAC
This sequence comes from uncultured Succinivibrio sp., assembly GCA_902785325.1. Lineage (GTDB taxonomy): Bacteria > Pseudomonadota > Gammaproteobacteria > Enterobacterales > Succinivibrionaceae > Succinivibrio. Next base: position 6,099 of record CACZXZ010000077.1, read on the forward strand.
GTTGATCATGGTAAGACTACTTTAACAGCAGCTAT
>CACZXZ010000078.1 GCA_902785325.1 uncultured Succinivibrio sp.
ATGATCTTTGGCTTTGTAAAATTTGGCATATAAAGACTTTAGTTGCTTGTACTTCTTGGTCTTACACAGTTGCTTAAGATGGTTATTCATTATGGCTACGAGCTCATTACCAGCCTTTCTAATTAAATCTGCATAATGAAAAACTTTGCACTTGTCTTTGTGAGACATTGTAGTTTCTAAGACTAATACATGTCTTGAAGAACGTCTATGAAAAGTCTTTAGCTTTTTATCAAAGTCCTGTTCTTTAGTTGAGCTCATTGTTTTCATTATCTAACTGGTATATTTCTTATATAGCTATAGTTCTAGTTCAAGAAAGAAGTTGTCTTACCTTCTTCAACAGAACAAATTCTTGCCAAGGATTTAATATATTTTAATATAAATATCGTATTACAAAATATTAAATTTAGTTTTAACAATTACAAAATCAATCTAATACAATGCAATTTATGTATAGCATATAATATTTATCTATCTTTGTAAAGAGCATTTTGTGGCTTTCATCCCCACAGCAAGCTGTGTGGCTTTCGCCACTGTTATGTAACTTTACCTAATTTAGAGTTAAGACAGGCTTTAACAAGCCTCTGCTTGTACGAGAACTTTGGTGACTACTCTCTTAAGTTTAGGATAGATTTAAAAAAGTTTCTTGAACAGGCATCAGCTCAAGAGATTTTTGACAAGTTCAACGAGATTTTAGCTACAACAAAAGAACATCAAATAAGCCTTGAGAATGAGGAGCAAGTTAAAACCTTATTTGAGATGTTTGCTCTAAGCGCAGGGGTTAACTGTTATGTAAATTCTCCCTTCGATGCTAACGACTGTGACACTGTTGACACCAAGATTGAAGACAATCACGGTTCTATCTTAACCCTTGAGTATAATGGTAGAACCATAGTTTTTAGGTTTTCTGCTGTAAATTGTGTTGATGACAGTCTTCAAATACCTTCTGATCCTGTAGATAAAAAATTTACCTCTAATCCTGGTAAAGAGCACCACAAAGATGTGCTTTTCAATCCCGATGGCTACGTAAATAAGCAAAAGCTCTTTCTGACAGTTGTTTATGATGACACATCAAAGATGCTGGTATCCTATAAAGCTATTGATACAGAGGCTTCAATGCTACATTGAAATTGATAAATATAAGTGTGATGACACGATTAGTGTCATCATATAGATCTTACGTTTTATAAAACGCTTGCTCTGTTTGATACTAAGTTCCACGTAACTAACACAGTCAATAAGGAAATTCATTTTTCCTTATTGACTGTGTACAGTGTAAAGCGCAAACAAAAGCTCTCCATTCACTGTCCACTAACACCTTTCAATGCTCAAAGCTTGATACTGGTAGTCTATCTTTTGACTACTGCTCTCAAGCTTATATTAAAAAAATAAAATACCCCCTATACCAAATTTCAAACTTTTTTCAAAATCTAGCATTAGAATTCCGTCTATAAATCAAAAGGTTATTTTTAACTGTAATTTTTAGTTTTTGTTAAGTAGCACTTTCTGAAATTAAGAGGCTGTATTTAAAAAATCGTCGTTTACAATATGCCAAAAATTTTAAAGCAATCTTTAAGCTATGTTTTTAGAACCTAGCTTTTAATGATTACTTAAAAAAGAATATTGAAAGGATCACCTTTATGATTACGCTACTTTTAAAGCCTTTTATCTTTTTTCCATTTATTTCAGTAATTGGCTATTACCTTATAACGCAAACTTTATGCTTAGTTCGTAAACCTACAGCTATGCTACTACAAGATGAGGTTATAAGTTTTTCAACCCTTTATAAGCACAAGACTAATGACTACATCGATACTATCAACAGTACTGATTTTTTCTTAAGCTTTTTACGTAAGATCTTTTCAGGCTTAGATTTAGAAGCTTTATACGACCTGTACTTATTCAGAGCTTTATCGCTATTTGTTGCAGGTAACCTTTATTTAGTCTTAGCTCTTTTAGTTTCCTTTCTAATAGGCTTTGCCCATAAAGGTAAACGCTTTGATGCAATTGAGAGTATCTCCACTTCTAAAACTGTGGTAAAGATTTTATCAATTGTACTGAAGTACTTATGTATCTTGCTACTTTTTCAGGTGCATTTTGTGGTGATAAATTACTTTTGCTATCTTTTGCTTGTCTTTTTGTGCCTCCAAGCTTACCGCTTAGGCTTTTTACTGAATGCTTAAGGTGTGAAATAAAGAAGATCTTTGATACAAAAAAAAGAAAAACCAGCAACATAAAATTGCTGGCTTGCAAAAACACACAGGCGAATTTGTGATCTTTTAACTAAAGTTTTTGTCTAGATTAGCGTTTACAAAATTCCAATTGATATGCTGACAAAAATCTTTTAAGTAATCTGCTCTACGATTTTGATAATCGAGGTAATAAGCATGCTCCCATACATCTACAGTAAGTAGTGGTTTTAAATTAGAGGTTAAAGGGTTATTAGCATTCTGAGTATTTTGGATTTCAAGGCTACCATTTGGTAACTGTACAAGCCAGGTCCAACCTGAGCCAAAGTTCTTAGTAGCAGCTTCAATGAATTTAGCAAAGAAGCTATCTACTGTTCCAAAGTTTTTCTCTAAAAGCTCTTTTACTTTTCCGTAGCATTGAGTTTTCTCTTTAGACAAACCGTCAAAGTAAAAGTTGTGGTTAAACACTTGAGCTGCATTGTTAAACAATGGACCTTCAGCCTTTTTTACAAGCTCTACTAAGCTTAAATTCTCAAAAGGAGTATTAGCAATTAAGGCATTAGTGGTATTTACATAATTTACAAGATGCTTGTCGTGATGAAAATTAAAAGTGCTCTCTGACAAGAAATTCTCAACACTTGATTTTTCAAATGGTAGTGGTTTTACCTCAATCATGATTTACTCCTTTAAGGTTACGTCGTTTTCAATGATTACAATTTACCATAAAAATTTCACAGTTATTGCAAATTTTTCTCACTTGCAACTTTTTAGCAAAAACTTCTCAAAATGATTAAAAATTCACTAGAAACCAACGATAACTACTACGTATCAGCAAAGAACCTTAGCAATTTTAAAAAGTTTAAAATCAAAGTAGTGTGTAAGCTTATAAATACACTTAACTTAAACGACGTGATCTTTTGCAATGTAGATAAAGTATTACAAGATAACGCTGACAATAAAACCGACAATCACTTAAACTCTTACTGTAAACTCATCACAGATGATGAGTCTATTGTCTATCAGTGCAAAAGCACTGATAACATCTTGCATACATACAGCTACTTAATTAAAGCTTTAAAAGCTGAGCTTAAACTGTCAGATAAAGACTACTTAAACTACATTGAGCCTATCATTAGTTACTTTGTAAGAGCTTTTTCAATTGCCCCTGCCTCTCAATGTGGACACGATTGTCACAGTGGTGGTTTATTTAAGCACTCTTTATTGTGCTGCTACTATTTAATTAAAGCCTTCAACAGTGATCCTAAGCAATTTGTAAACTTTAAAACTCCTCTATTAAAAGAGCACGGTCTTGACACTATCGACAGAGTCTCAAGCTCTCTATCCAATATAGGAGCTAATTCACTCTCCTCAAAAAGAATAGCAACACCTGCACCTGCACCAGCACCAACTACAGAGCCTAGATCTTCAGTTGCACCTGCAACAACACCAGCAACTGTCTTTTTATCTTCAGTTCCACCTGTACCTGAACCTGCCACTGCAACTGCAACTACATCTTCAGTAACACCTGCGCTAGCGACTGCAACTGACACTACATCTTCACAATCAACAGCTCATACTTCTGTACCTGTACCTCCAACAGCCACAGCATCTACAATTGCACCAACTCCAGCACCAACAGCTACAGGTTCAACCTCATCTTCAACATTAGTAAAACTTAAAGCCACATTGGTGCTTGCAGGATTTTTACATGATGCAGGAAAACTTAATACTGATGTCACCATTAAAACCTTAGGTTGTAAGTATCAATTTAATCAATCAAGTACTTTTACCCTAGCTGACTTTATTGAAACCTATAAAGCCACCTACTTACGCTTTTACTTTACTAAAGCCCGTAAAAACAAGCATGAGAACTCTATTAAAACCTGGCTTAACTACTTTTCAAAAGCAAGATCTGCTCTTTTAAAAGAGCTTATTGACAAAAGTCCCGATTCTCTTTTTTATAAACTAGTTAATTTATCTAAAGGCAGCCCTTTATACCCTTTTATTAAAGCTGCTGACGGTATGGCTGTTGCTACTAGTATTGAGAGGTTCTCAGGCTTTTCAAGTATTGCATCTCACCTACAAACAGCTCTTGCCTCAGGATACCTTTCTTTAAGTGAAGATGGCTTTTATCAAGTTAAAAACGGAGTAATAGTACAGGCAGGCTCAAAAGCTTTTGAAAAAATGATTTACCTTTACGACAAGTTTTATGAAGAGCTTGAGGTAAGTAAACGCTTTAATCAAGAGAACTTTTTTGAAAAACTTTTAAGCTATGCTAAAAAAGAGCAATACCTATACTTAAACCACGATAAAGACAAAGTCTTTAAATCTAAAGCTGATGCTAAAAGCTTTGCTTTAAATAAAGCACCTACATTTTCATATGCTACAGATGATAAAGACGGTATCCCTGATACTGAATATTTTGGAGTTCACAATCTTTTTACAGATTACTCTTTAACTGAGCTTATAAAATTTGAGGAGCATTACTTTCCAAGACGACAACCTTTCTTTCAGGAGATGTCACAGCAGTTTTTCTTTTTACAAGTGGCAAGACGTACTCCGTACCTTTGGTATGAGCTTGAAAAGGACAATCGGCATTTTTTAGTACAAGGTATTTATCTTCCCTTCTTTGAAGGCTCTAACCACGATTATAGAATTCATAATCAAATCCATGTAAGCAAGGTGAGAAAACTCTTTAAACAATTAGAGCTTTATGACACAGGTAGAGATATTACTTATGTAGAATTTAACTACCCCTATACAGGCAATGATATCTCCTTTAAGGAAAAAGAAAAGCTATCACAGCTTGTAAAGCTTGATAGCTTGCAATTTAATGACTTTAAGATTAAGAGAAATCTTGAGACGATTGATAAAGGCAAACGCAAATTAAAATATCAAAGGTTCTTAGATAAACTTAACAAACAACTAACCGACAAGTTAACTAAGTTGTAGTGTAGTTGCACATTAAAAGTGAGGATCATCCATCAAAACAGCCAAGATGTTTTACGACTTTGATAGGTAGCTTAAAAACAAAGTTTTTAAGCTACATTTTCATATAATGATGCTATCTGTAAGCTTAATAAGCACCTCTTTTGGTTTATTTCATTGTCAGGCGGCAGGTTGGATTTAAGATCTTGAAAGAAAAAAAGTAACTGTAGATTTTTTCCTTTCTAGAGACTATAAGTAAGGCCTTGAGCGTTATTCTAGATCTACAAAAAGTTTATAAGCCTACAGTGAAGTGGGCTTATTCACCCTTTTACTAAATTCGCGCTTCATAATCCATCGCTTTTACTTGATTTATTACTAAATCTTCGTTCAAACGATGGGGATCCACGCGCATAAATTCGGCGGTAACTCCACCTATTAAAGTCTGTTTCATCTTTTCTTTTAAGTTGATGGCTGCATTGATGTCTCTATCTATGGTAAAGCCACAGCTTGGACATATGTAGGTTCTATCAGCTAAAGTAAGATGTTTGTGTATTGCACCACAGTTACTACACAGTTTAGAGCTTGGGAAGAAGGTATCTGCCTCAAATACTACTCTGTGGTTGTACTGTGCCTTATACAAGAGTTGAGTTTTAAAAGCAAAGAAGCCTACGTCT
>CACZXZ010000079.1 GCA_902785325.1 uncultured Succinivibrio sp.
TTTACATAGAGTGCCATAATAATATCTCCTGCGTTATGTTTAACTTTGGGATTTTGTTCCCTTTGATTTTATTAACGACACACTCTGAAATTTCTTAAGAAAAAATTTTAAGTTTTTATTATTTTACTGATAGATCATGAAGTTAAATCGCTATTTAAAGCGAATATCCGTCAGTTGCTTTTAATATTCCCATGGCTCTTAAAGCAGCATCTGTCCATGTAAAAGCATGAGATATGTGATTGAAGATATCCTCTTTTGCAAGGTTAATACCATTTGATGAAGCTTCAGCTAAAGCCTCATCAACTTTATGCTCAAACAAATCTAAAACCAGTCTAATAATACTGCCAAGCTGACCGCCACCGCCATTGTAGAGAGAGGATACAGCATCTAGAGGGAACTCTGAAAATGTTCTGTCGTAAGTATCATGAAGATACAGATGTGTATAACGCAATAGACCTGCAATAAAGGCTTGAGGGGCAATTAAATCGTCACAAACTTCGGAGGCAAAAAAGTGCACTACCATCGCAAAGTGGATAGCTTGCACTAAAACCTCATAATTTAGGTGAGACTCATCAAATGGGATCTTCTTTTGCTCACACACTAATTTCTCTGAGAGCATAAAGGTGTTGTAAACAATGCTAATAGCAATGTAGTCTCTAATATCAGCTGAGGATAAAGTAGAGTTTTCTGGCACTAAATTAGCTGTATTTAACTGATTCTCAAGCTTTAAAGTTAAAGCTGTTAGATGTGATGATCCTAAAAGACCTTTCATACATTTTGACATGTATGGATAGTTTTGCATGTATAAACTAATGTCTTTTGAATCATAGATTGATGAATACAACTGAGCTTGCAATCTTAGCATCTCATGTTGCCACTTAGGTCTTGTATTACCATATTCAATAAGACTGTTTTCAACCATGCCTAAGACATATTTAAAAGGTTTAATCTCGTCTTTAGTAAAGTTGATGATATGGTTTTCTTGCTTAAAACCTATGATCTCAAGTCTTTCATTTTGTCTTTTTAAAGATTCAATAATTGGTAAAAACTCATCATAACGGCTAGCATCTACCATTAAAAAGTCTATGCAAGAGAGAATTTCTGGATTTGAGGCAATATCTCCCATAGCATCAACGCGGATAGCAAACCGCATTCCCATCTTTTTAAGACGAGGAATACTATCTTTATATTCGTCATTAAGCTCAAGGGAATTAGCAAGCCACATAATTACTTTTTTAGGATTGTATTTACGAACTTGCTTTACCCAATGGGTGGTAGGAACGGTAGGGAGCATCAAAAAGTCAGCAGAGCCTAATAATACCCTAGTATTACCTACTGTAAGCACGTCACGAAGTAAACTTACTACATTCTGCTCACGGCAAAAACCAAAATCAAAAGAGTTACCAGGTGCAAATTCAAGGCAATAACCTTTAGTAATGCAATCGTGATCTTGAAGGGCAATTCTTGAGTAAACACGACATTGCAAGGCAGGCAATTCTTGATCTTCGTAAATGCTTTGTCTACTTCTCCAGCTATCTGACATACTTTTAACCTATACGTTAGTTACTTGATTTTAACAAATCCAGTAATTTACCATGAATTCCATTAAAGCCACCATTACTCATGACTAATATAGTAGTACCTTTTGGTGAAGCTTTCACTATCTCTTTTAGTAACTTATCAAAGTCCTCGATGACATGAAGAGGCTTGTTACTTTGCTGCTCTAGAGATTTAACATCCCATTTAACACTTTCATTTGCATACACAAAAATTTCATCGGAACTTGCAAAGGAAGCTGCTAACAGCTCATGATTTGCGCCCATCTTCATAGAGTTAGAACGAGGTTCAAAAACTGCAACTAATCTCTTACCTTGACCAATCTTATTACGAAGACCTTCTAGCGTTAGTTTAATGGCAGTTGGGTGATGCGCAAAATCGTCATATACAGCTACATCATTTACAACTCCTTTAAGCTCCATTCTGCGTTTTGGTAACTTAAAGGTCTCTAAAGCTTTAGCTGCAGCTTCAAGGCTAATTCCTGTATAACTTGCAGCTTTAATAGCCATTAAAGAATTGTGGACATTATAAGTGCCGGTGCAAGCATATTTTACCTTATAAATGAATTTGTCCCCATCATAAATCTCAAATTCACTACCATCGGCTTTGAGTAGTTTTGCATGTAGGCTGTTACTATCCCCTACACAACAGGTTTGAGTCCAACAGCCCATATCGATAACTTCTTTTAAGTTGTTATCGTCATTTGGCATTACGATTAAACCTTTTGATGGTACAGTACGAACTAAATGATGGAATTGCTTTTGAATATCTTTAATTGAATCGAAGATATCTGCATGATCATACTCAAGATTATTCATTACCAAGACTTGTGGATGATAATGAACAAACTTTGATCTCTTATCAAAGAAAGCACAATCATATTCGTCAGCTTCAATCACAAAGTATTCACTATCTGTACTGCGAGCTGAAATACCGAAATTCTCAGGAATACCACCAATTAAAAAGCCTGGATTTTTTCCATTAGCTTCAAGGATCCAAGCTAACATTGAGGAGGTGGTAGTCTTACCGTGAGTACCTGCTACAGCTAATACAGTTTTATTAACTAAATAATTCTCTTCAAGCCATTGTGGTCCTGAGACAAAGCGTAAGTGCTCATCTAGCATACGCTCAACCACGTCCATACCACGTTTCATGACGTTACCAACTACGATAACATCAGGCTTAATATCTAATTGATCTGCATCAAAGCCTTGGATTAACTCAACGCCTGCGTTTTCAAGCTCACAGGACATTGGTGGATATACGTTCTTATCTGAGCCTGTAACTTTAAAGCCTGCTTGCTTTGCAATCATGGCTATACCGCCCATAAAGGTGCCACAAATACCTAAAATATGAACATGCATAAAATAACCTTAGTGCTTAACGTTTTGCACAATCTAAATATGGCTTAAATTTGTCAGTATATCTAAAGACAGTCTTGCCATCCTTATATTCAATGGTGGCAATAGCATATTGATTCTTTTCACCCCAAGCTAAAGCTTTATCAGCGCCTAGAACTAAAAGACCAGTATCTAAAGCATCAGATTCAAAAGCAGAATCAGAAATTACTGTAACAGACATAGTTTGGTGAGCTACAGGATAGCCAGTCTTTGGATCAATTGCATGAGAATAAATCTTGCCTGAGGTCTCATCCTTAAAATAATTGCGATATGAGCCTGCGGTTGTTACTGCTTTATCTAAAGCACAAATAGCCGTATAAACTTTTCGTTGTTTTGAAGTAGGATCTTCAATACCAAGTTTCCACACTTTACCTTTAGCGTTTTTACCATAAGAGCGAGAGGCACCTGCTACATTTACCATAAAGTTTTGGTAGCCTTCTTTAATTAAAAGCTCAGCTACAAAATCTGCACCTAAGCCCTCACCTACGGTTGCTAAATCTAATCTTACATTAGGATCGTGTTTTACAAGATAAGCACCATCCTCTTTTAGTAATACCTCAAACTTGTCTTGGCCTACTAATTTTAAAGTTTCTTCAATCTGCTCTTGTGATGGCTTATTACCATCTTTCTTATCTTTACCAAAGCCCCAAAGATTTACTAAAGGTCCTACACTAATATCGGTAGCACCCTCAATGCGTCTGCCTTGATAAACTGTATTTTGAATCATTACACTCAAATCGTCAGAGATTTTAAAAGGCTCTGTGGATTTAAAATCGTTGAATTTATAAAGTTCTGCATCTTTATCAAAGGTAGAAATTGCTTTTGTTATCTTTGCAAAAGCACCTTCTGCTAATGCTTTTAAGCCATCTTCTCCACCTTTATAGCCACCAACTACATTAACTTGGTAAAAAGTGCCCATGGTTTTACCTTGGACTACAGTTGACTTAGTTTCTACTGTGACGTCGTTATTCTTATTACAAGCAGTTAAATAAACTGTTGGAAAAATAATACAAGCACTTATCAAAGAAGTAAGTATGGCTTTTTTCATGTTTTTACCTGTGTATTTGATTTCAAAACAAAGTTTTTAAACTCTGATTTTTAAACATTTTGATGTGGAATAGCTGTATCTTTAAGCTTACAGTCTTTTAATTTTTTATTAGTCTTTCTGCCAGCTAAAGCACACATTTGACCACAAGTAGCACAATTACCATCATCCATTAGGGCAGTTCTAGCCTCATCCTCACCTACAAGTGGACGTCTTTTGATTACAAGACTTAATGAGAGAGCTAATACAAAAAATAAAAAAACTAAAAAACTAATAACAAAAATCATGTCAACTCCACTAAAAACTAACAAATTTTACCATGAACTTTGAAAACTTAAGCGAACATATGTTGCATTATTGAAAGTCAATTGATGTCTTTAATGACTAAAACCATACTTGGTTTAATAAAATATTCAAAATCTTCAAAGCTTTTAACCACCTTTCAATTTTATGAAAGCTTGAAAATATTGAATACAAAACCTTGTGCAATTTTTTATCATTGAGCATAGTTAATTGATTAAAAATCACTTCAAATTAAGTGAGTAGATAGCTTAAATTTGCGTGAAGTTTAAGATGGTTAAGTTCCATTTAAATTGATAAAATAAGAGTTAAACAATACTTTTGAAAAGCAATTAAATAAAAAGGATTTAGCAATGGCAATTAAATATACCAATCCATATGGAAGCGCGAATTTTAATTCTTTCAATGAAGATAAAGTTGCTTTCGTTGATAAAACCAATTTTATTGAAGTTATAGACAAACTTGACACTAAATATCCAATCTTACTAAGACCTCGCCGTTTTGGTAAAACCACTTTCGTGCAAATGCTAGATTACTTTTATGACATTTCTAAAAAGGATCAATATGACGAAGTATTTAGAGGCACCAAAATTATAGAAAAGAATTTGCCCTCTCATAACACTTATCATGTCCTAAATTTAGAGTTCTCAGAGATCTATGGTAATACTTCAGCACAACTTGTAGAAGGTTTTACCTCAAACATAATTGATTCAATAACTGATTTTATAGATCGCTATCCTGAAGTTAATTTTGAGGTTGACGAATACAAGAACAAAACACCAAGTGCTCTTATCAATGCCTTCTTTACAAGCTGCAAAATTGCATTTAAAGGAAAGCAAGATCTTTACGTAATCATTGATGAGTATGACAACTTTGCAAACGAAATCCTAAGTAAAAATAGGGACTTATTTAAAGAAATTACTAATGCTAATGGCTTTTTAAAAGCCTTTTATAAAGCCATTAAGAAGCATACAACTAAAGTCATTGCCAAAACCTTTATCACTGGTGTGTCATCTGTTTCTTTAGACTCATTAACCTCTGGATTTAACATTGCCAAGAATGTAACTTGCCATCCTAAACTCAATGAGTTTGCAGGATTTACTAAAGACGAGCTTATAGGGTTAATTGAGAAGCTTGTTGATACCAAAGCTTTAAACACAACAGCTGAGGTTCTAGCTGAAAACATGAGAAAAGCTTATAACGGTTATGCTTTTAATCGAAAGGCAAAAAATACCTTATTCAACTCTTCAATGTGTTTAAACTATCTTGATGCAATTGAAACTGAAGGAGAATTGTTAAATCCTGAGGATATTGTTGATATCGCTTGTGCTTATGATACTAGCAAGATTGCTGATATCTTTAAATATTCTCAAGAATATATCCTCAATGAAATCATTGATGACTACTACACTAAAAATGAATTTGTGATAGGCAAGTTAGCTGAGAGTATC
>CACZXZ010000080.1 GCA_902785325.1 uncultured Succinivibrio sp.
AGGCGACCTAAAGTCTGACCCTCAGCATCAATAACTAACCAATCACGCTTAATTGTTGATGGTGTTGCAACATAAGTTTTCATTAAAAAACCCTTTTTTTGAAGGAATAATCCTTTAAAACATACAGATATAAATATCTGCTCTCTTTCCTAACAAGCTATTTCTAACTTGCATCAAGAAACTCGGGTGGGAAACCGGTTCCTCGATTAGAGGGGCAATGCGGTATTATACACGAAAATTAATAATAGAAACAAAATTTTTTTGCTCTATTTTAAAGATTTTTTTGCACCTTTCAATTTAGCAAAGAAAGGCATTTATTTGAGGTTGCTTAAGTAGTCTATAGCTTAACTTTTTAAACGTCTACTTTTGCAGTATACAAAACTTCGACAGTTGTTGTAATGTCCGTTTTATAAACTTGCTTATTATCTTTTTCGACAGTTGTTGTAATGTCTGATTTTAACTTTCCTATTATCTTTTTCGACAGTTGTTGTAATGTCTATTTTAATGTTAAAAATTTTTAGCCTACTCTACCTATTCTTAACAATAGTGTGATATGTTTTTCACAGTTTACAAAGTTAAGTCTATAGACACTTTTTAAACCATAATATTACGATTTAAAACTATTAACATTCTTGGATAAACATAATGGAAAATACCTGCTATGCAGCTATTGATATCGGATCAAACGCTGCAAGATTACTTATCAAAAAACAAAATCCAAAAGATAGCCAAAAAAAATTCACCAAATTACTGTTACTGCGTGTGCCATTAAGACTTGGTTTTGATGTCTTTAAAAGCCAAGAAATCTCTGAAAAGAAAGCTAAAAAGCTTTGCCGTTTAATGAAAGCGTATCGACAGATGATGCTCATTTATGATGTGGATGTTTACAGAGCCTGTGCAACATCTGCAATGCGTGATGCTAAAAACGGAACAGAGATCATTGAACTTATTAAAAAAGAAACCAACATCAATATTGAGATCATTGAAGGTAAGGAAGAAGCTAAGTTAATTTATGGCAACCACTTAGAGTGCATGCAAGATAGAAAAGGCAACTTTATCTATGTGGATGTAGGTGGTGGTAGTACTGAAATTAACTTCATCTCAAACGGAGAGCTTATCTTTACTAAATCCTACAACATAGGTACTGTGCGCTCTTTAAGTGGTACTGTTGAAAAAGACACTATCACCAAATTAGAAGCTGATTTAGACAAGTTAGCTACACAATACCAAGAGATTAACATCATAGGCTCTGGCGGTAATATCAATAAGCTCTATAAGATGGCGGAAAATAAAGATCCTCAAAACCAAAGAGTAAGCGTTGCTGAAATTCAAAAGCTCTACAATAAATTATCCTCACTTACTGTAGCGCAAAGAATTGAAGAGTTTAACTTAAATGAGGATAGAGCGGATGTTATCGTTCCTGCAGCACAAATCTTTTTGTTAGTAGCAAGTAGAACCAATGCCACCTTCATTCATGTTCCTGTGATGGGGCTTGCTGATGGCATTATTGATGCTCTATATGAAGAAGAGTTAAAAAAGCAGAATTAGTTTTTTAAGCCTGCTTTGGCAGGCTTTTTATTTTAAGAGTTTTCCTCTTAAAATCACGCCTTTTAAATTAAGCTTGTTATCAATAAGTAATAAATCAGCTCTAAAGCCAGGCTTTATTTGACCTACCTTATCGTGGATATTTAAAGCAGAGGCTGGATTGTAAGTACAAGCCTTAATAGCATCTTCAAGCTTAATCCCCATCTTGTTAACCGCAAGCTTAAAACAGGAGAAAAGGTTGGTAACAGAACCTGCAATAGTACCATCTTCTAAAGTTGCTACATTCTCATTTACTAATACTTTTTGACCACCTAAAGCATAGGTTCCGTTTTCAAGACCTGTTGCCATCATAGAATCTGAAATCATCACAATGTTGTCTTTTGAAAATAGCTTAAAAGCCATTCTTACCATAGCAGGATTTACATGTACGCCATCGCAGATAAGCTCTGCTAAAACTTTAGCATTCTCACTTGCAGCTACAATTGGACCAGGAGCTCTGTGCAACATAGGAGGCATGGCATTAAAGGTGTGTGTAAGCTCTCTTGCACCAGCTTCAAAGGCAGAACTTGCAGTTTGATAATCACAATTAGTGTGCCCCAAACTTACTCTTACTTTATCTTTCACCTCTTTAATAAAGTCTATTGCTCCATCAAGCTCTGGAGCAACCACTAAACACTTAATTAAATTTCCTGACACTTTTTGAAGAGTTTTAAAAAAGTCTAAATCTAAAGGCTTTAGAAATTTTGGATTTTGAGCACCTATTTTGTTAGGACTTATAAAAGGTCCTTCCATGTAAATTCCTTCAAGGGAAGCTTCATTTTCCTTTGGTCTAAAGGATGCTGCACTTTTAAAAGCTTTTTCTAATGTATCTTTACCCATGGTCATGGAAGCTAAAGCAACTGAGGTGACACCTTGCTTGGCTTCAAACTTTAAGATTGTTGAGATGGCATCATCAGTACCATCCATAAAATCTGCATTAAAAGCACCGTGTAAATGCAGATCAATAAACCCAGGGATTATCAAAAGATCTTTTGCATCAAGCACCGTTTCATCGCTAGTGTTTTCACTTAGGTATTCTCCGTCGATTACCACCTCATGCTCTGAGAATTTAAAATCACTGTCATAGACTTTGGCATTTTTAATAATCATCAAAAAAGCTCCTTGAAAACACTTTTGTTGCTTAATTTTATCAATAATAATTTCTAACGATTAAAAGTAAATAAAATTATAGGTGTTGGTTCAAAAAATCATAAAAATCAAATAATAATTTTGAAACATTCGTACGATAATAGGTAAGATGTATTTGTAGTAAATTGATGACAGTTTTTTATCTAAGTCTTGTCTAAGCATAAAAATTTAAGCTTAAGGAAAATGACTTAGATCATTTGATATTTAGGTGGGATATGGAATTGACAGCTTCTTCTGTAGCTATCTTCTTTTTAGGATTTGCTATTGGCGCATTAGCTTGCTTTATAACCATGGCTCAAATTTACAAACATAAAAGAGTTAAAGATGAGCTTTTAAAGACTAAACGTGCTGCCATTAAATCTCAAAGAACTTTAGATAGATTCTTAAAGACTTCCCTTGATCTGTTCTCACAGTTAGATACTGTGCACAAACAATATGTGGAGTTTTTAAATGAAGCTACCCAAAGAATAGCGCCACAAGAAGTAGATATTCACCCATTTTTAAATACCACAACTACACTAAACTCTGTAATCAACAAGAGTGAGAAAAAGAAGAAAGACATCACAGAAGATCAGTCAATTAGCGGATCTTTAAATGAAATAGCTACTCCAAAGGTATTGCAGTCACCTGAAATACCAAAAGATGCAACTTTGAGTGCTATCGACGAAAATGTCCAAAATAGTCCTTTGCACGAAGCTGTGACCGATACAAAACAAGAAGAAAAAGAACAATTAAAGGTATAAATTGAACCTTTTAGGAGTGATATAAATATGTTAAACAAAGTAAAATTAGCCTCAGTTGCTTTAGCTTTATCAATGGGTGTTTTTACTGCAACTTGCGCTAATGCAGCAGCTCCAATTCTTGGAGAGATGATCAAAGACGGTCAAACACCATCTTTAGCACCAATGTTAAAACAAGTGCTACCTGCTGTAGTTAATATTTCTGTAAAAGGTAAAAAAGACGTTCAAGGCTTTTCTCTACCAGAGGAATTTCAATTTATGTTCCCAGGTATGGGAGATGCTTTTGGTGGTAGACCACAACAGCGAGAGTTTAAAGCTTTAGGCTCAGGTGTAATCATTAACGCAACCGATGCCTTAGTAGTAACTAACCACCACGTAGTTGCCGATGCAGATGACATTAAGGTTCAATTAAAAGATGGCAGAGAGTTTAATGCCAAATTAGTAGGCTCTGATGAGCACACTGATTTAGCTTTATTAAAGCTTGAGAATGCTAAAGACTTAGTTCAATTAGATTTGGCTGATTCTGACAAACTTGAAGTGGGTGACTTTGCAATTGCAATCGGTAATCCATATGGCTTAGGTCAAACTGTAACCTCAGGTATCGTTTCAGCTTTAGGCAGAACTGGTTTGAATATCGAGAACATCGAGAACTTTATTCAAACTGATGCAGCTATCAACTCTGGTAACTCAGGTGGTGCGCTAATCAATCTAGAGGGTAAGCTAATCGGTATTAACACCGCTATTATGGCTCCATCAGGTGGCAATATCGGTATCGGCTTTGCTATCCCTGCTAACATGGTTAAGACTGTTACTGATCAGATCTTAAAGTATGGTGGCGTAAAGCGTGGCATGCTAGGTGTAATGGGTACAGAGCTTAATGCAGATCTTGCAAAGAGCTTTGATTATAAAGAAAACTCTGGTGCTTTCGTTAACGAAGTCTTAAAAGATTCTGGTGCTGATAAAGCTGGTATTAAATCAGGCGATATTATCACTGCAGTAAATGGCAAGAAGGTAACCTCTTTTGCACAATTACGTGCTGAGATTGCAACCTTAAGAGCTGGCAGTGAAGTTAAACTAACTATCTTCAGAGATGGCAAGTATCAAGACTACACTGTAAAGATTGGTGATAGCACTGTAGGCCAAAGTGTAAGTGCTGATAGCGCTAAGGATATTTCTCCTGCCTTTGCTGGTGCTTCTTTAGCTAACGCAAAAGACGGTGGTGTTGAAGTTACCGATGTTGTAAAAGGCTCTATGGCTCAACGCTTTGGTTTACGTAAGGGTGATGTTATCACTGGTGTAAATAAGGCTGATGTAAAGAACTTAAACGATCTTAAGAAGAATCTTGAGAAAGTAAAAGGTCAAATCTCCGCTATTAGAATCAATCGTAACGGTGGTACCTTGTACATCACTTTAAGATAACAGCTTAAGCTAATTTCTAAAAGCCACTTTTAAAAAGTGGCTTTTTTGTAGTTAAAGAAAATTTTCACCGCACATCAAATAAAAAATAATTCTAAGGTACAAGGCATATATAAGCCATTTTGTACATTCTTAACTGCTAAAACAAAATCTATATAAGACTCTAAGTTACACTATATTTTGAACGTTTCAAAGTTTCTTTTCATAAAAACTTTCACCGTACATCAAATAAAAAATAATTCTAAGGCGCAAGGGCATATATAAGCCTTTTTGTATAATCTTAACTGCTAAAACAAAATCTATTTAAGACTCTTAGTAGCACTATATTTTTGACGTTTCAAAGTTTCTTGTCATAAAAACTTTCACCGCACATCAAATAAAAAAAATTCTAAGGTGCAAAGCATATATAAGCCTTTTTGTATAATCTTAACTGCAAAAACAAAATCTAAAAAAACTTTTAGTAGCACTATATTTTGGATGTTTCAAAGTTTCTTGTCATAAAAACTTTCACCGCACATCAAATAAAAATAAATCGTAAGGCGTAAGGCATTTATAAGCCATTTTTGCCAATTTATGCTACTAAATAAAACACCTTCATTGGCAAAAAAAGTCCCAACTCAAATTTACTCGGATTTTCTAAATAGTATCTCATAGTAAATTGTGACACAAGGATCAAATCCAAAAAAAACAGTCATAAACCTTGATGGAATGCGAAATATAAATT
>CACZXZ010000081.1 GCA_902785325.1 uncultured Succinivibrio sp.
CATCGTCTAATACAGAATGGTTATCCTCAATCTGCCAGTAGTCCTGAAAACAGGCTCTAACCTGTCTTATGGAGTAGTCATCATCAAAAGGAATTGAGGAGATGTAGTAGGTGACTTTGACAGTGGTCTTAGTCTTCTTTACAAGAACGGTAACACCTGCATGAGGATTTTTTATTCTCTCATCGAGGTAAGGTAACTGCGAATTTTTTACCCTCACGGATCTTTAACTCTAAATTGCTACAATACCCCAAGGCTAAAGTTATTTAGTCTTGGGGCTCTGATTGTGTTGATTTGATGCTAATTTGTCAAAGATGCTAGCTTAAATTTGGCGAGGAAGCGTTAGATTTAATGGATTAGAGATTGGCTTACCTTTCTAAGACAGCACCTGCATGCGATACCGTCTTAGAAAATGGAATGAGGGATAAATGCTTGTAGCGCTACGTTAATAAACGACCTATTACTTTGAATTAAAAGTTGCTTGTAAATACTGCAAGTAGGCGTATGGTGTTAAATCGCTAACATCAATCTTGTCATAACAAAGGTTCTGCTCATACATTGGGATAGATACAGATACTTGCTTGGTATTACCGTTCTCATCTTTATTTTCTACTTTGGTAGACTTCTTTCTTGGCATACTGTAGAAGGTAGGATCGCTATGACCTTTAGCTTCTAGTAAGCTTAATCTGTACTTTTGATTTGCAATTAACCAGGTTAGGTAATTGTCCACATTGATGCCATTACTAATGCAGGTATTAACAATGGTTTGTAAATCTGCAAAAGCATTAGAGCCGTCAATTGAATCAATAAACATAAAGGCTTTTCTTGAGCAAATACCTAGTTTTAAAGCTCTTTCACAACTAGACTGAGTAAGCTCAATCTCAGGAGAGTTAATAAACTCCTTAAGCTCTTTCTCATAACTTAATAGGTAAAATAAAGCCTTAGCTTCAGGATAGAACTTGATAGGCTTGTACTTAAGGTTGCCATTACATAATTTGGTGTCAAAGATGTTTGGATTATTAGCTACAAACACTCTAATCGCGTCAAATAAGGTATTTACAATAGTACGAGAGCTATTAGTTCTAGCTTCTTGTAAGTCCTGTTTAAATTCATCAGTGGTACAATCAAAGCTGTGTTTGAACACTATACTTGAATCTACTACAAACAGAGAGTTGATTAAGTAGTAGATAATCAATAAGTCACGATCTTTAGCTGTAAGCTCTCTGTCTGTTGGTGATTTTAAATAGGTGGTTAAATTCTTTTTAAAGTCACTAAACTTACTGCCTTTAGGTAAAAGCTCCAGGTTATAGATCTTAAGTAAGCCACTATCCTTGAGATAGCGGTGTAAAGGACGTCTTGCATGGCATAAGCAGCGGGTGCTGGTGATATTGATACCATGCTCTTTTAGAACCTTTATTGCTTTGGTATAACCTACATAACCGTCGGTGGTTAGGTATTCAACCTTAAGTTTATTCTTGTCGTTTTGGATTTCTGGATTGTCAAATACATCAATGACTGTTTGTGCACTACGGTTATTAGTTACCGTAAACCATTGAGCTTTGTAAGGGCTTCCCCAACCACTAGACATTACCCATAGCTGAGACTTCTTAGTTTTTGACTTTGATTGAGCAGCATACTCACGTACTAATAAGGTAGATTCGTCCATTAGTACGGTCTTACACCACTTTAGAATGTCTAATTGTATTTGTTTACTTACATTCTTGCAGAAGGCTCTACTGATAGCATTGATAGTAGCAATCCATTGCTCTTTAGTAAGCTCTAGACCATGGCCTTGAAAGAAGTTAAAGACTCTATTTTTAGGAGCACCTATTTGACCAAATAAAGAGGTAGCACTTACAGCTACACCTGTAGAGATTTGGCTCTTTAGAAATACTGGTAATTGAGCATAAGCATCTGCAATTCGACTAAAGGAAACAGGATTGATTACTTTCTGTCCATTTAGACCGTCCATGAGTAAATCCTCAAGCTTAACTTCTCTTGTAAAGATGTTGTCAGAGGATTTAATTTCTTTAAAACTTTCTTTACGCTCTTTTTGGCGTTGCTTATTTGCTTTCTTGTAGTCAGTATTTTTATTACTTAAAGCTGTTTCTTTGGTGTCTACATCCTGTCTACAGGTTGTTTCTTTACCTTCTACATGTCGAGAGATAGTAGCTAAATTGTCGCTTATAGATGCGGTTTGTGCATTTACTTTAGCTTCTACATCTTGTACCGATGGTGTTTCTTTGGTGTTTATATCAGGTAATTTAGAGGTAACTTTAAAGTCAGTTAAAGAGGCAGGATTTAACTCAAAACTTTCACCACATTCTGGACAAGTTAAAGTGTAAACTGCACTGATACTTTGTTTAATGTCACCTTGGTTATTACCTTTAACGGTAGTAGAGTTATAACGTTCTATCTTACTTGTAGTAGAGCAAATAGAGCCACAGCAAGGGCACTGTCTTTGATAGGTGACTTTGTCACCCATTTCTAGAATAGAAATGATTTCACTACTGTCATTTAAAGATACATAGCGTTTATTCTTGCCTTGAACCACACCTTCATTCTGGTAAAGATTTTTGTTGTGTTTACTGATTGGCTCAACACAACGGTTTAAAGCGGTGGTGGTAGAGTCTATAGTTTTATCTGTACGAGCTGCTAATACTACCTTAGGATCACACTGTTTATATTTATGATCACTTGATGCAGTTTCTATTTGCTGTTCAAGCTCTTGCTCTGTGTTTTGAATATCGTTGTCATCTAAAAGCTCAGCTAACTCGTCAGCATCATTGTCTTCATTATCAACAAGGGTAGCTTCTTTCTCATCTTTGAGAATATCTTTACCATCAGCGATAGCTTGTTTTTCAAATTCACCGTTAACACTATCTTCAACTTCTTTAAAGCGTCCACCGTTCTTTTCACTTTTACTTAAGTTTAAAGAGCCTTCTTGATGGGTATGAAGCTGTCTTAAGGTATCTTGCAGCTGACAGAGCACTCCTAGGATATAATCGCCTAAATCTTTGACACCTTTAATATCTTCAACTACATGATCATCAAACCATTTACAGCCTTGGACATTGAGATCTTTAGCATATGCTTTGATGCTTTCAATTATGCTCTTTAAGTTAACATTAAGCTTCTTAAGCTTCTTATTGTCAGAAGCTAATAATGCTTTATCAAGCTTTAATTGATTTATGGTGTCTTTAAGTGTTAGCGCGGCTTTTTCTTGCTTTGCAATCTTCTTATCCTGCTGCTTTATTAAAGCTAATAACTCTTCTTTAGATAAGGATTCGTAATTTGAATTTGACATTTTGAATTACTCCTTAACTTGAGAGGTTGAAGTGGTGGTTTTAGCTTTAACTTTTGCTTTCACTTTAGGATCTTTTAAGCTACCGTCACGTTTAAAGGTTTGCTTGTATTCTTCCATAGTATAAAAGCGATTTTTAACAATTTTACCAACATATCTGCGGTTTTCACAACGCTTACCGTTTTTAATGTAATGCTCTGATTTAATTACGTAGATATGCTCACCTTTCTTTACGATTTTAAGGTAAGGATTGTCAGGGAAATTCTTAACTTTAGCTAAGTCAACAATGGAGTTTTGGACTCTACGTTTAGTAGGTCTAATACGCTTTTTAGGTAAGGTGATTACATCTGTGCTAGAGGTTTGATCATCAGCACTTGATGTTGGAATTACAGGGGGTCTTAACTGACCGTTACGTTTAAACTTTTGGTGGTATTCCTCCATAGAGTAATACACCAGATCCACAATACGTCCTAAGTATTGAGTTTTAGTACGTGAGGCTTTAAGAGTCTTGTCAAAGTAATGCTCACGTACTACTACGTAATATTTACCATCAATTAAAGAAATACGAGCACGCTCATTGTCTAAAGGGAAATTTTTAACCTGCTCTTTAGTAATTTTGTCCATTGTTTTTAACTTATATTATCAGTGACTTAGTAATACACTAATTATATCATATAATTACGTTAAAACAAATAGATATTCTGATTTTATTACTTATTTTTTTTCAGGATTTTTACCTCCCTCAAGCTGCCCTTTTAGTCAGATTTAAATGCTGCTGATTTTCAAGTAACTGTTTGCTAATTTCATTTTGATATTCACCCTCTAAAGTACCATCAATAATCAGTCGCTCAAGTGCTTCTCTTGTTAACCTTCTAGGGATTAAGC
Source organism: uncultured Succinivibrio sp. (assembly GCA_902785325.1). GTDB lineage: Bacteria > Pseudomonadota > Gammaproteobacteria > Enterobacterales > Succinivibrionaceae > Succinivibrio. The sequence continues at coordinate 4,187 of CACZXZ010000081.1, forward strand.
CTTCATCTAGCAGGACTTTAAAGTTACCGTGGTTTAAGATCCTCGTAGTACAATCCACACCAGTATCATCGACATGTAAGATCTTGCAGATGGTGCGTTTCTTATTAAAAGTAACCAGTGAGATCTCGTCACTGCCATTCCAATTAACACCGTAGGCATTACTTGATAACTTAGCTAAAAGTTTCTGTAAGCCAAAACGACCTGAGACAGGCTCTTGCACCATAATAATTTTGCCTGTGGCTGATAAAATACTCATTTATTAACTACCTCCCTTGAGGTTAAGCCTTTTAAAATGTTGATAATGGATTGCTCGAAGTTACCGTCAGCTTCAAACTTTACCTGTGCACCTCTGTAAGTTACATTAACCATACGTCTGCGGAAGTTAATGTCATCTTTAACAACAGGATAGGTGGCAACATCGGTTTTAGAGGTAATTGGATTATTCTCTGAAAGTGCTGAAGGTACTTCAGTACTTTCAGAGCTTACAATACTGTCGTTTTCAACTGCAGAAGTAGCAGTTACTTGCTCAGTAGTAGGAGTAGACTCTGCTACATATTGAGCTGTCAATTCGCTTTGAGGATTTACTTCCTCAATATGGGTAACCTCAATTGTTTGTGAGTCTTGTTTGATTTTAGAAAGAGTTGCGCCAGCAGGTGCTTTAACCGCACCAGCTTGTGCAACTGTTGGTTCAGTTGTAGGTTCTGACTCTAAGGAAATTACCTGTACTAGATCGTTCTCACCAACAGGTGCTTCAAGTGCTATAGGCTCTTGAGCCTGAGCTTTTGCACCTGGTAGAGATGGTACATTCCTTAAGCGAGAGATGAGTTTATGGGCTGTAGATGGATAAACCCCGAGCTGTTTACCAATTTCGTTATTTGAGTACCCCTCAGCCTTTAAAGATCTGATAGAATAACTCAAATTGGTAAGTGCTAAACGCTCCTTATTCCAATAGATGTTTTTACCTAAATTCTTAAGACCTATTGATTCAACAGAGTGTTGGCTGATATGGTGCTTGTAAGCAATTTGGTAACTGCAGAGATTGGTTTGAGAGATGCAATTGATAACAGATTGGATAATTTCACTGCCTAATTTGACTTGATCAGTCATTTTTCATACTCCTATTCAAGAATGCCTTGAATAAGTATATGAATTTTAAGGAATTAAGTTAGGGGGTAAAAAATTACCAGTTACATGATCTGCAACAAATCCATTTCCATTATCATTAGCGCAGAACATGCCCAAGGATAACAGCTTGTTATAACTGTCTTTAAAAGTTGCCTTTAATGCTTT
>CACZXZ010000082.1 GCA_902785325.1 uncultured Succinivibrio sp.
TTTAATCTGGCGTCAAAGCGAAGTTATGATTTACACTGGTGTAGTACTCTTAGGTGTAGCAACAATTCTTACCATCTGGTCTATGATCATGTATTTAAAGGCTGGTGCAAAATACATGAAAGAAGAGAAGGCGGAGTAAAATAGTAAGAAATGACAAAAAACAATCATTTGCATAAATCTTAATAGCAATATTGTTTAAGTTATGCATAAAGGTTGGCTTTCTATAAATTTAAGCCAGAAATCGGAGTCAATGGTGTTTAACTTTGATAAGAATAAGGACAATATAGCTTTAATCACAGAAGATAGCACTTTAAGCTACCAAGACTTACAGAAACTTTGTGATGAGTTTATATCACAGATAAACAACCGTTGTCTTATTTTTATCTTATGCAAAAATTCTGTACCATCAGTTACAGGATATGTAGCAGCTATTCAAAACAGAGTAGTACCGCTACTACTAGCTGCTGATTCTGACAAATCCTTAGTTTGTAATCTAATTTCTAAATATCATCCTAATTACTTGTGGCTTCCAAAGACTAGAGTTCAAGATTTTGAAGGTGAGGCTGTATACAGTTTAGATGACTATGTATTAGTAAAAACACCATACAAAAAGGACTACACTTTATTTTCTGAACTAGCTTTATTGCTATCTACCTCAGGTACTACAGGATCCCCTAAACTAGTTCGTTTAAGCTATAAGAACTTACTTTCAAATACCAAGTCTATTTGTGAGTATCTACAAATAGGTAGTGATAGCCGTGCTATCACTACCTTACCCATGAATTATTCCTTTGGTTTATCTATCATCAATACTCATTTGTATAAACAAGGTACCATCATCTTAAATGATCATACTGTAATACAACGTGAATTTTGGTCTATGCTTGAAAAGTATGATGCAACCACTTTTTCAGGAGTTCCATATACCTTTGAGATTCTCGACAAATTAAGATTCTACAGAAAAGTTCTTCCAAATCTAAAGGTAATTACTCAAGCAGGTGGTAAGCTACAAGGAACCTTACAAGAAAAGATGGCTGACTACTGTCATGAGCACAACATAAAATTCTATGTAATGTATGGTCAATCAGAAGCTACCGCAAGAATGGGGTATTTACCATACAACCTTGCTAAAGAGAAAATAAACTACATTGGTATTTCTATACCTAATGGCAAGTTCTCACTTGAAGATGATGATGGAAACTTAATCACAACTCCTAATACTAAAGGAGAGCTCATCTATGAAGGTGATAACGTAAGCTTAGGTTATGCCTTAAATCTAGATGATCTTGCAAAAGGTGATGACAACAAAGGAAAACTTAAAACTGGAGATATAGCCATCTTTGATGAAGATCATTTATTTAAAATCATTGGGCGTAAGAGTAGATTCTTAAAAATCTACGGTAACAGAGTAGGTCTTGATGAAATTCAAACACTACTTCAAGAACACTTTAAATCTTCAGAAATTGCTTGTGTAGGAACTGACGATCACCTTGTAACCTTTGTTACTAAAGAAGCGTTACTTCAAAACGTAAAAGAATTTCTTGCAGAAATTACAAAACTTAATCCCAAAGCCTTTGAGGTTCGCTTTATAAAAACATTACCAAGAAATAGTTCTGGAAAACTACAATATAAAATGTTAAATCAGATTTTGTAAAGACTATCCTCATTGACACAATACTATAAACAAAATGACGCAATACCTCACTAAGATCTGTCTAAAAGCTCAATTTTGCAAGTATGTTTTTTTGAATCTTTATCGTAGTTGATCCCAACAAGAACTATATTTCCTTTAGAGTTTTCAAAATATTCAGGATAGTGTCTTTCTTTAATTTGATTTAAAGCTGTTTGCGCCGTTTTATCCCACTTTAGTTCGATAACTAAAATAGGATTGCTACGCCACTTTCCTTCTTTTGGGATAAAAACAATATCAGCAAAACCTTTTCCTGTAGGAAATTCTCTTATGAATGGAAGATAATTTTCATTACAAGCAAAGTAAGCATAACAAACCACAAAAGCAAGAGAATCCTCATTGTTATATTTTAAAGAAGAGCAGGCAGAACTATGGAATTTTTCAATAATCGCGGCTACTTTATCGCTATCTCCATTGATTGTATTTGAAAGAAGTTCTCTAGACTCCTTTAACAGTTCATATAGATCGCCTTGTCTAGATTTTAAAATACCATTAATTAAGGCTAATCTAACTTCTTTATTAGGTATATAAATATTACTGTGCTCGCAATCGTACGCTAGATAGCCTAAATGAATAAGGTAAGTTATAGCAGTGTCTTTATCAACAATTGAAGTAAGATCATTGTTGTAGTTATCAAAATCAACAATATCTATCTTCTTTCCATTTAAAAGTTCTATTAAATCGTCCTTTAATCCCTCATAGTTGGCATTTACAATATCTGTTACCGCATCAATAGCAGCGGTATTATTCCAATAACATCGAGCTTTTTTAAATTTGATATAGGATATGACAGACTTTGGATTTAACATTTCATAATCGCCAATTTTATATCCGTCATACCAAGATTTAGCAGTATTTAAATCAATTCCATATTTATCACATAACAACTTAGTTTCATCAATTGTAAATCCATAATATGGAGCAAGAATACCTGGATTTAGCATTGTGTATTCATCAAAATTGTTTAATGCAGATTGTGAGTTATATTTTTTTATTGGAAGAATTCCTGTTATATAAGCTAAAGCAATTGATTTTATTGACTTTGCTTCTCCCTTAAACAAAGCTTTTAAAAATTTGATGTAATTTTTTTCAAGTTCAACATCATGATTCTGTTCTCTAAAGATTGCATCCCACTCATCAATAATAACAATAAACTGTTTTTTAAACTTACTATAAATGGTAGATAATGCATCAGCTAATGAGGAATTAGCTAAATCAATATCAAAAGAAACTTCTAACTCTTTGATAACATTTCTTGAGATTACATCAATAATGTCATTTACATCACCGTTATAGCAATCAATCTCATTCTGAAGATCAAACCAAATTACATCGAATTTGTTTAAATATTTCTCAAAAGTTGGATATTGAGCTATTTTTAAGTCTGCAAAAAGATCTTTTGAATCACATCCTTTTGAATAATAAGCATTCATCAAAGATGTCATCCTAGACTTTCCAAAACGGCGAGGTCTAGAAACACAAATAAACTTTGCTTCTGAATTAATGTATTGATTAAAAATGGAAAAACATTCACTTTTATCAACGTAAAACAGAGCTCTTGCATTTTCAAAAGCAATACTGTCCTGATTTAAATAGCTACCCATAGTAATTTCCTAACTAGAATATTTAACATCTGAATTTTATCATACATATGCTTTTTTCTAGTAAAAATGAAAATTTAAATTTAACAAGAAAAGTAGAGTAGAGTTTTATCATCAATTATCCATAAGAAACCGCTACAAAACATAAAATAGACAAATAAATTACAACTTCGCATAATTTACATTATGATAAATTACGTATATCAAAATAAGAGTATTTTTGCATTGTGTAATCTGTAAGTGCGTGTACAATAATATTTAGATAATCTAAGTATTAAATCTTCATAAAATCAAAGAACGTTCCTAAATTGCATTTTTACATAATTCGATCACACGTAGGTTCTCTAGATAATCTTGCTGATCTAATTTAGTTTAATGAGTCGCAGCATTCTAATTATTTAATTTTAGTAAGTTCATCATGACATTTTTTAATTTAGAAAATTATGAAGATAAAATTGCAAAAGCTAATCTGAAATTTGACGATGTTTTGTACTATCTTGATCATTACGTTTATTTTAAGCTCTTGAGACTACCTATATTAGGCTTGCAAAACGATGAAATTGCTAAATTCTTGATAAATGACGGAATTATTGTCAAGCAAGCTAATTCGTTGTATAGCATTACTAATCTTGGTGCCATTCTTTTTGCAAGGAACCTAAAGAATTTGGTTTAGAAAGAAAAGCTTTAAGATTTATCAATTATGATGGTATTTCTAAAATTCGTGGAAACCATGAGTTAATTGATGAAAGTGGCTACGCAATCGCATTTAATCGCTTTTTCTCTTACGTTCTAGCCTTCGTACCTTCAAAAGAAGATTATGAGTCTTTCTCACGAATTGAAATCTTCAATATCCCATCAAATTTGCTAAAAGAACTTATTCTTAATGCCTTAATACATCAGGATTTTACGATTGATGGTTCTGGAGTTATGATTGAATGCTTCTCTAACAGGATAGAAATTACCAATCCTGGAGCTCCTTTGATAGATGTTAACAAGATTGCTGACAGTCATCATTTATCACGTAATCCTAAATTAGTAAATTTAATGGATAAATTAGGTTTTAATAATGATTTAACTGCAGGCTGGGATACAGTTATACAAACTTGCGAAAAATATTGCTTGCCTGCTCCAGGCTTTAAAATTTTCGATGAATTTACTCAAGTTACTGTTTATCCACCTACTGAATTTAAAGATATAAGTTTTGATGAAAAACTTTGGACCTGCTTTCTTCATGCATTATATTGCTTAAAGCAAAATGAATTTATGACGAAAAGTTCACTAAAAAAGAGATTTGGTCTTAAATCAAATCAAAACTACTCTATTTCAAAACTAATAAAATCAGCTATTGATAAGAATTTACTAGCTATAGTTGATCCTACTGTAACTTCAAGGTACTTAAAATTCAGGTTAGGCTCTAAGTACAATTTAAAATAAATCTTTTTTGATGCTGGAGTTTTTATATTGCTTTGTTTGCTGTATTACCTACAACTGATAATAAAAAAATGGGAGATCTGATTAGTAGTACTTTTGAAGAAAAAGATATTAAGAGACTTCCAAATAATTGTTACCTTATATCTTTTCAGGGAACCTCAGCTGAATTTGTTAATAAATTAAATCTTAATGGAGATCCTAAAACCGGTGCAACAGAAAATAGACCTTGCGAGGGTGTTTTTTTCCATTTATGACTTATGCTGGTTTTGCTGATCCTGAAATATGGAACTGGCTAAATGTAAGACGTGTATAACTGTAAGAGGCTTATGATTAAATGTCACCTAGACAAAACAGATATACACCATTAACTCAGCCCCTGGATCGTTATCCTCAAATCCAGCCTCTAATAGATCCTATTGCATATGGAGATTTAGAGCAGAAAGTTGAAAACCATGAATAAAACATCATGAGCGGGATTTAGTATGTTCCGTTCACCAAGGCTATATGAAAGCATGATCTCAGTTGGTTAAGAGGTGAGTTAGAAAAGATCTTCTATA
>CACZXZ010000083.1 GCA_902785325.1 uncultured Succinivibrio sp.
GAGATGCTTTAAAATTGAAGGACATGATCCTTCTGGTTAATTCTATTATTCACAATAAGCCAATAACTACGTTAGAGGCTTAAGGTAATAGGTATGATAACCTTTAAACCATAAATCTATTCACAACAATATCTTTAATCTAAATAAAGAGAATGTGGCAATATATTAGTACTAGCAATGAAAATATATCAATAAAGAATAATTTGATAACAATATCATTTTTTCCTTCTAGCAAAAATCATTGAATTCACTAATTCTCTTTGCTTATGCTTAACTTCAGACGGATTAATTGAATATTCAGAAATAATCTGATACATAATTTTTTGAATGTTATTATCATCAAACTGTATTTTTTCAAAAACAAATGGCTCTTTGTACTCCAAATCAAAAGAAGAATAATAGTCTTTAAATTTAAAATTATTTCCTAAGACATTAGATGTGTAATTGTTCTTTTTATTTAAAAAGATTAGTTGGTGATTAGGTACGTTATAGCTATCGGCAAATATCAATCCATGCAAAGAAGAAGATAAAACACACTTACATTCACATATTTGTTTTGAAACTTCATATGGTGATTGATCTATGCGAATAACAGTTACATTTAACTTTTCTAAATGCTCTTTTTCATCTTCTAAATACTGTTGATCCACGTAATGAGCAATAATTCCCAAATTAAATCGCTTCTTTTGTATTTCTATCGGAAAAATCTCTGAAATTAAAAGTCCAGGATCAGCGTAGACTTTAATATTCAGACTCTTATTGAGCATTCTTTCTGCAAGATTTTTACTCAAATGCCCCTTATTGCTAAAAACTCTAAGTCTCTAATAAAAACTCTATTTTCATCTGAAAAAGTAAACCCAGCCCCCCATACATAACACTTAGACTTTAGTCGTTTTGGAAAATTCTTTCCTTCTGAGCATAAATTATCTAACACAGAGCCTAAACAAACTAAATTTGCAAATTTCGGATCTTTAATATAAATGCAATCAATATTAAAATAGTTAATCAAATCTTTATTAAATAAATCACCGGCATTTGTTCTTGACTGAAAATAAGAAACTTTAAATTTTGGATTAATGACTCTTATTTTTCTACCTAAAATATTTATTTGGTAAAATGGGCCATAAAGAGAAAGGCTCAAAACATGTTGTTTTATATACTCAATAATCTTCTTACAGTTCATATCAAACTCATTTTATTTTAGATGTTATTCAGTCTCTATCCTTAAGCCTTTTTCACGAAATGATTTAAATTTTATTTTTCTACTTTAGACTTGTTGCAAATTTGAATCAGTAAATTTTTTCTGTCTGATTTTCAAATATCCCAACTCAAATTCATCCTGCAAATACTGTTTTATTTACAAGAAAAATTTCGAAAACTACTTTCTATTGAGAATGTTGTAGCCTTAGTAAAAGTTTCTGTATCATGGTAACCTTTAATAATATTATTTATTACCTTTGAATTAATTTCTTTTATTCTTCTGTATACAGTATTATTTTGCTGTAAGCACAAAGCATCATTACTACCACAACAGAATACAATTTCTTGCATGATTTTTATGCTTTGCTTATCTGATTTTTCAAACATATATTCAAGATCATACTTATCTAAAAGCTCACCATTTTCATAAAGTAAATTCTTAGCTTTAGCTTTAACAATGTTGTACATGAGATATGACTGGCGATCCTTTGCTTTTAATTCTTTTGAATAATCTGTTTTAAAGTCATAAAAGCCTGAGATTAAGGCACATTTTGAGAAAGATACTTGTCCGTTTAATAAAAGGTGTAATGCTGCATTTGCTCCCATTGATATTCCAAGTAGATAGCTATCATTTACATCTTCAGAAATGTTGATACTGTTTTTTATAACACTTAATAATTCGTCTTCAATAAATGACTGATAATTTCCTTCCTTTGTATCTAAAAAGAAAGAATTTGGAAGGGATGGGATAATCAAAGCACAGCCATACTTATCAGGAATTGAAAAAAGATTTAGTTGTTCTGAAAATGTATAAGCATCTGCAAGTGCATAATGAAGCATTAAAACTGATTTATAAGGAGGCTTACCTTTTAATGAGCTTGGTAATAAAACCAACACATTAACAGGTTTCATTAAAATCAATGAATCAAATCTAAAATCAATTTTAATCATTTACTATATTTACTTTTATTAAAGTTAATTACTAACTCATAACTCGAGCTAATTTTTGCTTTTAAATTGTCAATACTATTTTTTGGTGTTGCTAAATCTTTTTCAAAATAATAGAACACGTCAGTTTCTTTTGTGGTTTTGTATCTTAATTTCATGGTATTAAACAAAACAGCTTGAATGTTATCTTTTTTAACATAGCAAGTAGCTTTAGTTAAGCCTATTTCTTTAGCAATGATAAAAGCAGCTAAATTTGCAAAATATGTTATATTTTTAGAATCCTTACAAAAATAGCAACCACTCTCATAGAATTTTGAATTTAAATCAATTTCCTTTAAATCAATAACACCAACAAGTTTATTCTCAAGATAAACGCCACAAAACAAAACATCTGTACGTTGTTTTAAGGATTCACAGAATAAAAGATGAGTATCTTCTAATATTTCTTCAGAAGATGCCATCTTTTCCCTTACATAATCACTGTTTCTTAAAGCTAAGATCTCAAGAAGTTTCGTCTTGTCTAGATATGAGAAATCAACAATACTAAGTTTTGGTAACATTACTGTTTATGACTCTAAAACCATATCTAAAAGCTCATCAACAGTGGTACAAGCGGCTAAATGCTCAAGCTTTACTGAAATACCTTTGCTTTTTAAATACATCACAATATTAAAAAGACCTAAGGAGTCTAAATCGTCACATTCAGCTATTTCTGTATCAAGAGTAATTTCATCCATAGGATCAATCGTCTCGATAATTCCTTTGAGTAATTCATCTTTGGTCATATAAACTCCTTTTAAAAGTATTTAGCTTCTAATACGGTGGTTTTGGATAAATCACAGAGCATACTTGCCACGTTCATACCTACACCAAAGGCACTTAACACGGTTAAACCATCCTTTAGCCTATTGGTAACTTCATGACTTTCGCAAATTGCTAAGGCTAAAGATGCTGAAGAGGTATTACCTGTATTTTGAGCTACAAAAGGGATCTTCTCTTGCGGAACATCCATACTCAAGGCAACCGCCTTTAATATAGTTTTATTAGCTTGATGTAATAAAAATAAAGCTACATCATCTTTAGTTAAATTTGCTAAAGAAAGTAAGTCATTTACATTTGGGATCACGTTGTCAATTGCATAGGATGCAATTGCTGTACCTTCAATTTGAATACCTTTAGTTTGATATGGCAAAAGTGCTGACTCATCAACTAAACCTTGAGCAGCAGCCTTTTTTAATCTCTCAACTCTATCTGAATGCTTTGTATCATGAATTACCTTATGTAAATTTCCATGAGCTTGAACATTAAAGTAAATAGGGGCACAGTTTTCTTGTTTTTCTAATAAAACAACACCAGCTCCATCACCAAACAATGCTGCATTAGCTTTTTGATCACTATCTTCAATGTCTTTTACTTTACAATAGGTATCTCCAAAACAGACTAAAACACGTTTTGCTACACCTGCATTGATTAAGCAAGCACCTTCAAAAATTCCATGAACGCTACCGGCGCAACCATTAGTAATATTATTAAGATAACAATTTGCACTTAAACCTAATTTGTCTTGCATTACAAATACAGATGCAGGAGCTACAGAGTCATTTGTTTGTGTTACAAAGATAAGAGCATCAATGCTGTCTTTATCTATATTACATCTAGTAATTACATCTTTAGCTATTTCTACACACATGTCTGCAGTTGTCATGGTAAGAGGAACTTCTCTTACATTCTCAAAACCAAGAGTTTTTACAAGTCTTGCTGCATGCTTTTCATCTAAAAATGACTGACAGGTTTTAGCTACATTATGAAGAGTTTTACCAGAACATGCGGCAATAGCTCTAATATATACATTATTAAATTGTGCTTTCATATACTATTCCGCTGATTAAATTGACACCAATACACTTTTGTATCGACTTATTTTGATATTGCTTTACTACTTAGACTGAAGAATGGGATTTTGATCAAATTAAATAACGGCTTAGTCGTGACTTAATCTTTGCAAAATTAAATCTACCATTTGACCAATATTTTTTAATTTTCTTAAATCCTCAATAGAGAATTTAATGTTAAAGGTTTGCATTACAGCAACGATAATATTTACAAATTCTAGACTATCCCAATCTTGGATATCACTTGCCTTACTTTCATCGGTAAGACAAATTGTTTCATCATCAAAGACATCTTGAAAGACTTCATTTAATTTTGTAAATACTTCTTCTCTATTCATGTAAACCTCTAATTTACTTGTATGTGTTTATTTTTATCTATATATGTTTTTTCTTGTAAAGATAAAGACCAAACAGAATTTCCTTTATCATCAATTGATAATTTTGTAAATCCAAAGTCTTGATATAAGTCTTTGACCATACCATTCTTTTCAGTTGGATAATAATAGCCAAGAACTTCTGTTAATGCTAAAGAATTAGCCTTTTTGACAATCTCATCAAGCATTGCATATTCCATATCTCTTTTTAGTACTCGACAGCTCATTAAAAATAGCTCAATATGTAATTTCTTTTGCTCAATTCTACCTATGAAGATACTTACAATACCATTATCTCCAAATTTATCTTCAAGTCTGCCATACAAAGTTGTATATGAAGAATCTAAAGCAATTTGTTCTATCTCTTCTTTGGTGTAGCGCTTAGTAGTTAGATTAAACTGATTTGATTTATTCGTAAGTTGCGCAATTCTATCAATATACAAAGGATCGAACGGTTTTATTGTTGCCTTCATATTTAAAGAATCAAGATAATCAGCATAATTTAAGAAGGTCTTCTGAAAATTAGTTCTT
>CACZXZ010000084.1 GCA_902785325.1 uncultured Succinivibrio sp.
ACACAGAAGTGAAATGCAGTTACGCCGATGGTAGTGCAACGTACGTTTGTGTGAGAGTAGGTTACTGCCAAGCTTCTTTTCTATGAAAACCGCTGTCCTTTGGATGGCGGTTTTTGCGTTTCTAGACTACATGTTTTTGAATTAGCTGTAATGAAACAGTAGCAAATAGCTACTGTTAATTTAGCAAGATTTGATTAGAGCTCTTTTCTTAAAGCGTTAAAGAATACTAAAGCACCTTCGATATCAAGCTCGCTATGAGCAAAAGAAAGTCGCTTTAAGTCCATACTGATGTAATTGTCGTACTTGTCTCTATCAAGATTTCTAAGTTTCTTGATTAACTCAATTTTATCGATGTTTTCGCTATTTACAATGTTGTAGACAGCGACCTTTAATGAGTCTATAGGAGTATATTCAAGCTCAATATGAGACTTGTAGATCTTGGCGTTGATTGCTTCTTTTTTCAAAAGATAAACTATTGTTCTTAAAATCTTATCGCCCATCCATGGGAATAAGCAGATCCCTGTAGGTCCTTCATAGATTAGAGAACTATTTAGTCCTTTTTCTTTAAATAGCTCTTTGCCTGCAATTAAATGCTCTTTAGCAACTTTATTTAGGTAGGAAGGGATCTTATCTGATTTATAGATCTTAAGCATTCTTTGGCGTACTACATCGTGTACAAAGCCACCATTACCAGATACCGAGAGTGGTTGTGTGTCATACGGGAAAGGTTTTACGCCAATTACTTTTCTTTCAGCTGAGAAGTAATTTACTCTCCAACCACGACCTGCGAATAAGAAGGTCTCATCAATCTCTAAATCGTAGGATAAAGGCACAGTACCTATAGTCTGACCATCATGCTCGATAGTAAATTCCTCAGGAGCATCAAAAGCAGCGTAGAAACTCCAATTAGACAGTAAAAACTCACCATTTAAACCTAAAGCTAAAGAGCCATCGTTTAATTGTACGATGAGATCTTTTTGACCTAAGCTTCTTAAAAACTCTTTAAAGATTTTTGGCGTGCAGAGGTTAAAAGGTCCTGTTTGACACAATAACTCATATAGAGATTTAGCAGAAGCACTACCAAAAGAAGCAATAACAGAGAGCGTTTGCTGTAATAGAGTGGAGAAGGCGTACTCCTGTCGCATTGGTGGTTCGTACCAACGCTCAAGTAATAGTTCTATCATGGCAATAGATAGAACCGTATTCTCATACAACTCTACGTGGCCTACGCTTAGTTGTGATTCAGGTATGAATAAGCGTAATACTGCGTTGTGATCACGACGACCAGCTCTTCCTAATCTTTGTCTTAGGGAAGCTACATTAAGAGGCGGATCAATTTGTGCAATGGAAGCTACATCTGAAATATCAATACCTAGCTCTAAAGTCGCGGTACAGATAGCAGTAGTTGGCCATCTGCCTTCTTGTAATCTATATTCTAAACTTTCTCTTAACTCTTTAGATAAAGAGCCATGGTGAGGAAAGAACTCATTAGGCACAAAGGCTTGTTTACTTAAGTTCTCAAGTTTAGCTGCTAGCATCTCTGTAGTAAAACGAGAGTTACAGAAGACTAAATTGGTACTACCACGAAGTAAACGGTAGATATCACTTGCTATATTGTCAAATTCTTTAGGTAATTGCTGGGTTTTAACAGTTTCACTTGGTACTTCATCAAAGTGCTCATAGCCTTTGATTTGAACTGACAACTTGTCTTGATTATTGTTTTTATTGGCAATTACCACGCAAGGAATAGAGCTATTAGGTCTTAGATAACCTAATACACCATTAGCATCAGAGAAGGTTGCTGATAGAGCAATACGGCAAACTCTTTTACCGATTAAATTCTCGATACGGTGTAATTGAGATTGTAATTGATAACCTCTTTGAGTACCCATGAAAGCATGGAATTCGTCGATTACGACATAAAAGAGGTTTTGCATTGAATCTTTAATCCACTGCTTGTGGTTAATCAGTAAAGATTCAAGAGACTCAGGAGTGGTAAGCATTACACCCTGAGGGGTATTCATAAGTTTTGATTTCTTGCTGGCGCTTACATCTCCGTGCCAAGGAGTAACTTTAATATTTAAAAACTCGGTCATTTCCTCAAGACGACGGAATTGATCGTTAATTAAAGCTTTAAGAGGGCTTACATATAAAATTCTAACCCCAGACAAATCACGGGTTTTATTGATGGCTGTAAGGGCAGGGAGAAAAGCTGCTTCAGTTTTACCACTTGCTGTTGAAGCAGAGATGATAACGTCTGTTTTTCTGTCAAGAATTGGTTTTATAGAATCCTGTTGAATTGGCAATAGAGTTTGCCAATTCTTTTTGTACATGAATCTTTGCAGATCTGGATCTAGTAAAGCTACAACGTTATCACTCATTGTTTATCTTATAAAGTAAAGGAAGTTAAATTGTCGTCATCGTCATCATCTTGAGCGTTATTTTGAGGTTGTTCACCTTGCTTGATAACGGTGCTTATGGTGGTATCTTCTTGATCTAGAGATACTAAAGATTCTCCATCTGTTTCTTTATCAATTTGGATACTACCGATAAGAGTTTTCCAATTTAACTCTGGGTTTTGCTCAACTACAGAGAGTAAATCCACAAAAGCTTTAATGGTGTTACGAGGAGTTCTAAAGTAAGCATCACCGATATTTTTATGGCAGTGTACTAAGAACTCTTGTAAAGCTTCGTCTGGAAGAATGTATTTAGCTTTATCACCATTAGCAAATACATTTCTAATATTGCAAAGTAGCACATAAACTTCCTCAGGGGAAAGATTATTAAGTAGCAATACAGGACTGTGATAATCAATTACATTTGCAATCTTTGCATAGGTGTTTTCAGCAAGTCTTGAGTGGAGGGCTTCATAAGAATATAAGCCTTTTCTTTGATCCATTAAAAACTCAGGAGTACCACCTAATAAGAAACCCATGTTTTCAGCAGAACCTTGTAAGCAATCATTTAGAATACGTAGGATTTGCTCATAATTAGAGCTACGAGCTCTTTGAGATGGTAGTTTATAAAGATTTACCATTTCATCAAGGTTTACAAGTAAACCTTTGTAGCCTGCTTGTGTAACAAAACGTGCTAATAATTTGATGTGATCATATACATTAGAATCATCTACGATAGCTCTTACCCCAAGATCACGTCTAGCATCTGCTTTAGTGGTGTATTCGCCTCTTAAGTAGCGAATAACATTATTCTTAAGATCTTCATTATCCTCGTTGTAGGCTTTCCAGTATTGAGCAATTACATGAGCAAAGTCATATCCATCAACAAGTTCAGATAAGGAGTTTAGTTTATCTTTAATTACACGTTCAACATCTTTACCTTCTTTTTCGGCAATACGACGTTGCTCTGAGATGAACTTCTCTACAATAGAGACCATCGCATTACCTTCAGGATGGGCTCTTGTTGCTAAGTTTCTTGATAATTCTTTGTATAAATTACGAGCTTGACCAGTTGAGGCAAATAATCTTCTATCAGGAGATAAATCGGCATTGATTACCACTAGTCCTTTTTCAAGGGCAATATAGCGAATTAGCTGTAAAAAGAAGGATTTACCAGCACCAAAATCGCCTACGATAATTCTAAAAGCACCACCACCTTCAGCAATATTATCAAGATCTTGATTTAAGGCTTTTACCTCATTCACTCTACCTACTTGAATATACTCAAGACCAACTCTTGGAGTAACACCTGCACGTAGAGATTGAATAATTGCTGATCTTTCACGAGGTCTGATGCTTGCCATAATACCTAGCTCCTAATTTTTGTCGAACTAGTTATTATATACCATGTTTTTTTAAGCGACGATTAGATTTGTATATTTTATGCTTCAAAATTTTGAAATTAGCGTTGATAGAGCAAGGTTTTGTCTTTTATTTGGAAGAAAGCTTCTACAAAAAGATAGTCACCTTTAAAAATAGGTTGATTGACATGCTGATATTGAAGGGAAAACTCTGGGGTTACCTCTTTGATGGCATCATCTAAAAGAGTGGTGCAATACATTTTTTTAGGGGAGTTTTTATCACCAGTAATATAGTAAGGATAACCTAACTTTTGCTTTACTTTATCTACGATAAGTTGTGCTTTTTCATCATCAATAAAATTAAGTCTAAGGATAGCTATTTTTTTAGCAAAGGCTTTTGCTAAAAATACTTTCAAAGGTGTGGTTACCACAGCATCTTTGTGGGTTAACTCATCATCTGTAGTAGCGTGAGTTACCATAATTTGAGGGGATAAAGCAGAGATGATCCCAATGTGAGAGTAATTGCTTTTACTTAAATGCGTGATGATAGAACTGTCTAGTACAGTCCCTTTTCTAAGTACTAAATCTCCAATTTGAAGTTTAGGTAACTTGCTTGTATCAAAGTAAGGATCAGCGTTTTTTATTAACGAGAAGATACAAAAGCCTAGGCAGAGTACAATCACAAGCACTTTAGCGCTAGGCTTTATAATGGATAAAACTTTAAGCATTAAAGATTAACTTTCCACTCATCTTTAACTTTTACAAGTTTGATGTTCTCGGTCTTTGCAAAAGGGCAGGCTTTTTTCATAGAAACTTTTACCTTTACAGTAGCTTCAGTATCTTTAACCTCAGAACCTACAGCTTCTGCACCATCAAATCCGCCACATGCTTTTTCTGCTTTTTTAGTTTGGGCTCCAACTAGTTGCTCAATTTTACCTTTAATAGCAGCTTGAGCTTCATCACCAGCATTCTCATCAACATAAAGCATATCTAGCACTGCTTTAGAATCATTGGTATAAGCAGCTTTAACAAAAGCTGTAGCAGTATCCTCAGGAGTGAATATTACGAACTATTGGAGCACTGTCTAGGATCATTGGAGCAAGTAAAGTCCAAAGGTTGGAGCAGGACCGAGCCTGCCCCAATTCTTTAAATTT
>CACZXZ010000085.1 GCA_902785325.1 uncultured Succinivibrio sp.
CCTACATTATAGCACTTTTATACCGAATAATTGCTTATTTTTCAAAAAATTAAGGGTACGTTATTGATTTTGTGTTACCTACATGGAAAAATGCGGGATGTCTGTTATGTAAGGACAGTGACACTACCGTTG
Source organism: uncultured Succinivibrio sp. (assembly GCA_902785325.1). Classification (GTDB taxonomy): domain Bacteria; phylum Pseudomonadota; class Gammaproteobacteria; order Enterobacterales; family Succinivibrionaceae; genus Succinivibrio. Next base: position 133 of record CACZXZ010000085.1, read on the forward strand.
CATCAACAATCTACGCTGACAAGGATCTGAATGATGTAACAAAACACATCTCCCTGCACAAAAACAGATCTAACCACCATTCCCCATTCCATAAATCCTTAATTTTGATAGAATTAGGCATCAATTTTTAAAAGGTGCTTTTAATATGTTTACAACAACTACAACCTTTGTAGTCTACATTTTTGCCATGATAGTAATTGGCATTGTAGCTGCACGTTCTACATCTTCTTTAAATGATTATGTCTTAGGTGGTAGACGCTTAGGTAGAGTAATTACTGGTTTATCAGCTGGAGCCTCTGATATGTCAGGCTGGCTTTTGATGGGACTTCCTGGTGCTTTATATGTAGCAGGTATCTCTCAGGCTTGGATTGCAATAGGTTTAACTGTAGGTCAGTGGTGTAATTGGAAGTTTGTAGCCGCAAGATTACGCTCCTTTACACAAAATGCCTCTGATGCTCTAACTTTACCTGATTATTTTGCTGCAAGATTTAAAGACAATAAGAGAATTATTGCTGTGGTATCAGCATTTATTATCTTAATCTTCTTTGTAGTGTATTGTGCTTCTGGCATGGTATCAGGAGCTCGTTTATTTGAGCAAACCTTTGGTATGGATTATAAGAATGCATTACTAGTAGGTGCTGTATCTACCATTCTTTATGTTTGTATTGGTGGTTTCTTAGCTGTAAGTTGGACAGATGCTGTACAAGCAACCTTAATGATCTTTGCTTTAGTGATTACACCTATTATCATTATCGCTGATGTAGGCTCAATATCTGAAGCTAACGCTTTAGTTGCAGCTAAATCTCCTGATATGGCTAATATGCTAAAAGGTACTACTATTATTGGTCTAGTATCCCTAGCAGGCTGGGGCTTAGGTTATATGGGACAGCCTCATATCCTAGTGCGTTTTATGGCAGCTGCTACTGTACGTGGTATGGGTGGTGCTCGTCGTATTAGTATTGGTTGGATGATCTTCTGCTTATTAGGTGCTGTATTAGTAGGTTACTATGGTGTAGCTTTTGCAGCTAAACACCCCGAGATTAGTGTAGATAACCCAGAGCAAATCTTTATTATTGTAACTCAAACCTTATTTACCCCATGGGTTGCAGGTATCTTACTATCAGCTATCCTAGCTGCAGTTATGAGTACCTTGTCATGCCAGCTATTAGTATCCTCAACTACTTTAACCGCCGACTTCTATGCAAGAGTAATTCGTAAACACGCAAGTCAAACTGAGCTTGTATGGGTAGGTCGTTTCATGCTACTTCTAGTAGCTGCCATTGCGTATATTATCGCTTTAGATCCTAACTCAGGTATTTTAAAACTTGTGTCTTATGCTTGGGCAGGTTTTGGTGCTGCTTTTGGTCCTACAGTACTAATTAGCGTTTTCTGGAAGAAAATGACTTTACCAGGTGCTATTTTAGGTATGATTGCAGGTGCTGTAACTGTTATAATATGGGAAATAGGTCAGTATTTTGGTTTATATAGTTTAGTTCCTGGCTTTATTATTTCAGCTATTGTGATTTTCATAGTAAGTTTACTTACCCAAAAGAATAACAGTGAAGTTGAAAGACTATTTGAAAAGTTAGAAGCTAACTTCTGGATTGAAGTAAAAGACAGATAACTTCCAATAAATCAAATATCCAAAATAACAGTAACCTGTTAAGCTAATCTTTAATGTTAAGCTAATCTTTAAAATAAGGTTAGCTTAACCAAAGTGTTGCACTTAACAAAAGTATATGCTTAAAGCTAAATATGCTCAAAGCACAATAAGCTTTCAAGCAAATATTACTTAAGAACTTAATATACAGCAATGCTTACTATTGCTGTATATATAGAGCTAAATAGAGCTATACTAAGTTTAACTAAGTTAACTTAGGCAAAACTGTGCAAAGCAGAGAATAGCAAAGCAAAACAGAATAAAACCTAATAGAGCAGAGGACATACAGTGAAAGATCTTCCCCTTGAGAGTTTTAATCAGTCTTATTTAAAAAAGGCTGGAGTTAACTTTAAGCTTAATGTGGTAGATACTGTGCTCAAAAAAGGCTTTACTCTAAGCTTTTATTTGTGTTTAATTCTTTTAGTTTTATTACTAGTATTGAAATTTTCAGATCTTGGGATCTCTGCAAGCAGTGTTACTGCCAGCGCTAGCTCTAGCACTATTACTAGTACCAGCTCTGCCGTTGATAGCAACAGTATCGATCCAGCTTCAACTTCAATCCTAAGTCACTTCCTAAATCCAAAGCAATTTTGGTGCATGGTAAGTTTATTATCAATTTACCTAGTCTTAAGCTTTTTAAGATTATTAAAGTACTTCTTCATAAGAAAAAGACTTCGTCTTGATCAAGCTCCTATAGCAGTAGAGGCTTATGCTATTGTTAAATTAGATTTAAAAAATAACGATCTCTACAAAAGAATTACCCCTAAAAAACAAGTAGTGTTATATAAAGAGTGTGGTAGTCAAAAACCAAGATTCTTTACAGGTATTGTCTTATCTGTTAAAACTACCCCTAAAGTAATTAAAGCTCAAAAAGCTTTAGTCTTTATTGATAGAAAAAATCCAGCCCTCTATAGCATTGACGATGACAAATTCTATAAGACTGTAGGGGAGAGTAAATTAAGTTTAAAAATGCTTAACCTAAAAAAGCTTAATCCAAAACTTGATGGTGTAAGCCAAAAGGAAAAACTTTAAGCAATAGGTATAAAGCTTAAGCATTTTTAGAGCTTACCAGTTAAATTATTTGTGGCGAAATTGGTAACGTTAGGTAATATTAGGTATTAAATGTTAAAACATGTTAATGCAAGAGCTGCAGGGGCTACGCATGAAATTTTAACAATAATTTGTGCTAACCAAAGCTCATAGCAGCAAGGTGTTCTTTAAAAATTCAATCGCAAAAGCGCATACAATTTAGATCTATTAATTCATTTCCTCTTTAGCTACAATCACTGTAGTTGATAGTTTAGGAAAGAGTTTAATAATGGCATTAAGAGACGCAGTAGAGGTAATGATGGGGAAACTCGTCGTTACTGATACAAGACAAAAGGTAAAGGTGAAATATCCTTTATTGCCGACTCTTTTTGGCATTATCATCGCTTGGCTATGTGGCAACAACAGTTGTGTTGCGGTTGCTGATTATTGGGAAGACAACAGAGACTTTCTAAAAGAAAGCATTCCTGGCTTTCCAGATCATAACATCTCCCACGATACCGTTAATAGATTACTAAGCGTAATTAAGATGTCTGAACTCCAAGATTTTTTAATGGAGTTTTGTAGACGATATTTAGAAAGTATTGGCTACGATGGCATCCGCTGTTTAAATCTAGATGGTCAAACTAATAGAGCTTTAGAGTATGAGCCTAAACTTGATGTTAATGGTAATAAAGTTATGGACTCTAGAACCTACGATAGGCTCTACTACGTAACCTTATATGATTCACTAATGGTCTAGCTTTAGCTCAAGATGAAGTTCAAGACAAAGAAAACGAAAACAAGTGCTGTATCAGATTGATAGAGTTGTTTGATTTGTCTGGTTGTATCGTAACTTGTGATGCCTTGAATACTCAACGCTCAGTTGCAGAAGCTATTATCAAAGCTAATGCTGATTACTGTCTAGCTCTTAAAGATAACCATAAGACTTTAAGAAAAGCTACAAGTGAAGTCTTTGCAAATGAAGAAGTTGAAAGATGCACTTTTACAGCTCCAGTTGAAACAGCTCATGGTCGTATTGAACAACGTTCCGTTGTTGCAATACCAGCTAGTGCTGTTAAACCTAGAGTCCTAGGTGAATGGGCTAAAGATGCAAGAACCTTCTTCTATGCCGTAACTGAAAGCAATATTAAGAAGTATGACTATCAAAGAGCACCAGAGTGCAGATTATTCATAAGCTCTCTTGAATTTGATAATCCTAATATTGCAGAGCTTGGCTACAGAGCAATCAGAGAACATTGGGGTATTGAAAACAAACTCCATTGGACTCTTGATATGGACTTTGGTCAAGATAGAATGCAGATGAAAAACCGCAATCTAGCAAGAAACAAAGTTCTACTCAACAAGCTTTCGTTAAACGTACTTAAAACAGCACAACCAAGCTTCTCGAAGAAAAGTGAGGTTATGTCGATAAGTAGACTGATAAAGAAGTTTGAGAGAAATCCAAAACTAGCTTTAGACTCACTAAGCAAATACTTTATCGAAAACAATGGACAACTTGATGATTAAACAACACCAAGCTCAATATTGCTGTATCAAATCTACCAAATA
>CACZXZ010000086.1 GCA_902785325.1 uncultured Succinivibrio sp.
AACCCCGTTAATTTCGCAGGTTTTTCTTAAACTCATTAAAGCGGTAAAAGAGTTATAACCAATTTCACTGTTAAAGAATAACTGAGTTTTACGGTGGATTACTGTATCTCTAATTGAACTCTCTGATGCGTTATTGCTACATGGAATATCGCAGTCTTTGAGTATGTTCATGAACTTGTCTTGTGCATTTAGTAAATAGCAAACGTCTTTAGTCCATGGCAATGCACTTGGTGTATAGGTTGTAGTGCCATCTTCAGCTACAGATTTTGAGATTTTATAGTCAGGCTCTTCAGCCAAACAAAGAGCACAAGCAAATAAATCAGTTATGCAGTGAGAGCTTTGATTATCCAAAACTTCAGTTCTTACACTTACATCTTCATCTGAGTATTGAGATTCAAGGTAGAACATATGATTGATATCATTGATCATGCGCATTAGCACATACACGTGTGGTGCAGGCTCAGTATCTTCAGGCATACCACCAACTATCTCGAAATATCTACTATCAAATTCTTCAAATGGGGCTCCGCCAATGCTATCAAATAACTTTAAAAGTCCCATGCTTTCTATAGCCTGGAGCAAATATCGTCGGGCATGAGCTAGACAAGCGCATTGCTCAATTGGTGGTTTACCTAAGTCTTTTAACTTTTTGTTAATTGCTTTAACTTCACTGTCATAAGCTTGGTAATTATCAGAAACTAAATACCTTAGCGGTCGGTTCTCTATGCCGTTATATTCATCGTCCAAATCGAGCAATTTTCTAATATTAGAAGCACTTCTATTTGGAGCTGCAAGGAAACTTACTCCTCGATAACGCTCATGTGGACCTGAGATTAAGGTCCAAACATAGCTCTTTTGATCTTTCTTAACCTTATTTCCATTAACAAACTCGAATCTTACAGTACAGGTAGTCTCATCAGCTTGCTGCACCTTGTTGTTCTCAAGCATTATTTTCTTGTTATATTTTGCTAAAGGATAAGCAAAGGCTCTAGCAGTGTAGTTAATGATATTAGTAAGTTGAACTCTGGTGATTTTGAGGTTACCTAGATCTTTTGCAATTTGAGTCAAACGATTCTTAGCTAATAATCCTTTTGAGTATAAAACCATCAGCTCAATTACTGCACCTTGAGATAGCCTTCCTTTCACATACATACCACGAGCTGCATAAAGTGAGGATGGGTAGAATTCAAACTTGAAAGGATCGAACATCATCCTGCCTTTGTAAATAGTTAATCTATCTAAAAGACGTGGGCTGTAATGTAACCAATTGCGCTTTTGTAAATCATCCATGGTTACTTTGCAGGATTCAAAAGCAGCTACTTCTTCAGGAGTAGAATTTTCATTCAAAGGCCAAGGCTTTAAATTGCGAGGAAATTCATCTTCAATTATAGGGTTATCGGTGCTAATGATCTCATCATCAACTTGTTCGCAGATATCACTTAAGGACTCAGGATGAAGCCACATTCTTTCATGGCAATCTTCACATTCAACTTCAACAGAATTTGCTTCTACTTGATTATTAGCAGCAATGATTAAATCTTGGAAATCTCTTGTACGAGGCATATTCCTTATTACCTTTGCATTTGCGGTATGGTTACAATGATTGCAATGAATAAAGCGATCTTGAATGTTGCAATTTAGCTTAGAGTTAATGTTACCACGGGAGGAGCGCCTTTTCCGTGCACTAGATGTTGTTTGCGGAGTTTTATTTTTAGTAGAAGTTGTCGTACCAGTCGTACCAGTTGTAGCAGTCGTACCACTTGTTGCTTTGTTCTCTTTTTGAATTTTTAGTAGCTGATCCTCTAACTTATCAATCTTGCTCTGTAACTTGGTGAGCTTTTTTAAATTTTTGGTAGCTCTCTTTGTTGAGTCAAAACCATTTGCATATTGAGTGTAAGCTCTTTGTTTTGCTTCTTTTTGTTGCTTTTTTAGCTCTTGAATTTGCTCTTTTATAATTTGCTCTTGTGAGCTAGTAGTATTTTGTACAGACTCTTGCTGTAAGTTTGTCTCTTGATTTTTACCATGTAATTTTTCAGAGTGTTTTCCAAATTTCTGATTTTTTAGCCATTTATGATCTTTCTTGATTTTTAGCAGATCGATAACAACTGAGTGCATCCACTCAATAACTTGTGGTAAGTCATTTAACTTAGGCAATCTTGCTTTATCTAATATGGAGCCATCTTGAATACCTGAGTTTTTAATTAAATCTATAATATTACGAGTTCCAACCGCTATTTGCTGCTTGGTAGCTTTTAGCCTTTGCGATTCAAATGTGCGCTTACCCACTAAAGCAACTGTATCATCAAGCTTGTTTTGAAGCGATAACGCATAGGTAAATAACTCGTCATAGGGCAAACTGCAGTCAGCTGCAGTTTGAACCTTGATTAGATTGTTATGTACCATAGCGCCCATGTTAAAGATCCTAAGCCTAATTATTCTTGAGTGGTTGCTGTCTTTTTAGGTCTACCACCAGCATGCTTAGGAGCAAAAAGCTCTTTGTATTTAGCTGTAGTGTAGAAGTGCAAATCATGAATTCGACCTAAGATGGTGGTCTTGTTGTACTGTTTACCATCGTTTCTATAGCTATCTGAACGCACTAAGTAAATAATGCCTTTCATGTTTTTTATGATTATGCCTTTTTGATTTAGGTACTCCTCAGGAATACCTTTAACATCCTCCATTGCAGGCACAGGGTGAATTCTTTTTCTACCGCCTAATTTGCATTCATCAGGAGATTTCTTTTTGACATAAACTCTAGTGTGTCTTTGCTCAGGCTTAATATAGTCAGAGCTTTTACGAGCTGCACCACCTAGTTTAAAGCTCTGCTTATACTCCTCTACAGAGTAGAACTTATTATCAACAATCTTTCCAATAACCTTAGCGCTATTTCCTACACGTTCAACCACTGAAGGCACAGCGCCTTTATGAATAATTCTTGCTTTAGTATTGTCATAAGGGAAGCCTTCAATACCAGGCTTTGGTACATAACTGAGCTTGTTCATAATACATCCATGTAACTAACCACTTTGAATATATTATACTACTAAACAAGGAAATTATCACCTAAAATTGCAACTATTTTTCCTTATATTTCAATAAGTTAATAGATAAAATCGATCTAATTTTTATATCGTTTAAATACTAATTTTTCTATACAAATCAACAACTTGCATTTAAGATTAAAGAACGTAATTCCTCCCTTGTAATTTTGTCAGGTGAACACTCCATTTTCTCTAGCTTTACCTTAAATCTGCCCGAGTAAGTTATGCGAGTGGTTAAGTCATAACCTTGCAAATCACTGTGCAATATTCTCAATCTTGAGCGGTGCTCATTAAACATTACTACCCAAACCTCCTCATCAGGCTCCCATTCAAATCCTAATTGATTTGACACCATCATGTTGTATAGGCGTAAAATGCCATACCTTCCATTAACAGGTGTTCTGATTAGGTAGATTTTTCCTTTGTTTAATAGCGTGCTGTTTTGAACCTGCGGTAGTGTAATCATCTACGACTCCTACTTATTTGATACCATTTGGCTTACCAACTGCACTATGGATACAGCTGCATCTTGAGTGCACTTACAGATATTCAAACTAAACTTCAAGTCTCCCTTTTCAACATTCAAGGTGACACCTTCAGTTACAAAACAACTTGCTTTGTTTGCTTGAGTTTGAAATTGGTAACCAATTTCCGATAAGTACTGCCTTTGATATTTACTTATGTACGTAAAAGAGCCTCCTTTTAAAATCTGTCTAATATTCTGCACTGCTCTTGAACAGGAGCAATAGCAGAGCCTTTATCGCTACTAGTCTTTGAAGCTTCCTTATTTGCTTCAGCTGATGGCGCTGGTAGATCAATTACGGTTACAGGATCTGATGCATGTGCTAGAGGAGCTGGTAACTCGTCTTGGATCACCGCAGCTATGAATTTTCCGTTGTTAATTTCTAACTGGCGATCTTTTACAAATCCGCGAGGAAAGTATTTTTCTGCAATGCGGTAAATCTTTTTGATACCAATGTGTAGCTTTTCTTCAATTTGAGGTGCACTTAAAGTTGTTGTTATAAAGGCTTTTACTGCAAGCTTCTCTTGCAGATCATCGATGGTATCTAAGATTGAAATATCTGGAACGTTCATAAAATCTCCTTAAAGTTTGGACTGTGGAAATTTTAGGAACTTGGTTGCTGAATTTATAGTGTCTCAAATTTTCTAGTTACCGTCATTGTTCTTAATTTCATCGAGAATATCCTAAAAAAACGTCACATGACGCAAATTTATTGACGTCAAAATTTTATAGAGTTGCGATGAAGAAATTACAATTTATTGATATTGGAAATCTGTTCAGAATTATTGGAAAAATATGCAAAGATATCGAAAGAGCGTTCCGTTTTAAAGGAATTAATGTGAATTTTGTTGGAATGTTGATCGATTATATTGGAATTGCGTTTATATTAAAGTGGAATTTGCACGCTTGACTTCGAGTTGCAGTTTCTTGTCGTAGGCGGTTGCTTCGCCTATTAGTTGATTTATATTCATTATATTTTTTGTCTTATTTTATACACTTTGCCAACTTTGGAGTTTGCGAATCTGGCTTTTTATTGGGGGTATCAATTTTTAAAGTTAAAGGCATTGGAAAATCTACACCAACAAGTAAAGCTTCACCCTCACCAAGTATAGGCAAAAAAGATAAGCTATTTCGATTTGCTGTTGATGCCGCACTTTCGACAGCCTTTTTATCTTGTTCGTTTATAAGACGGTGAACAATAAATGTTCCCATTTGACTTAAAGTTCCTAATGGAATATCACGTGGCATTTGGGTTGCTATACACAGGAATAAACCATATTTACGAGCTTCCTTGGATATTTGTTCAAATGCATCAAGTGGTTTTGCTGAAAAATACTCATCAGCAACACTTTTGTTTAAGAATTGGTGTGCTTCATCAACAAACACAATTATTGGACTGTCTTTGAAAGCTCCATTTCTCGCTTCATCTAATAAATAGCAACCAATTGCATTAACCAATATTTCTCGAACTTGGTAATCAAAGCTAACTTTTGAGAAATCTAATCTCAAAATACTATTCTCACCTTGTAGGAATTTTTGTATTCCCTCTTTTAAGTCTTTTTGAGTTTTAGCTTTATCTCTTCTAAATCCAAATATGTTGTTATATTCAGATGTAGACATAACATTGTTAACACGTGATATCAAACTTATACAATTTGATACATCTATCTCGTTTCTTCCTCCCCAAAGAGATGCATTACTTCTATCAGAATCCCAAATGCATTCATTTGTGATTTGAGCAGCAAGAAGGCTAAAATCAAAATTACATAATTTGTCCTCAATCTTTACAATGTTTTTGTAATAAAAAACTTCAAATGTCCTTTTTTCTTTAGTTGCTTTATATATATTTCCATTAATCAGATTACCTTTCTCATCCTTTTTGTAATACAAACCCAATTCAGATTTGTTGTCAAGTTTTGACATTTTTAAAGACCTTATGGCCTCCATCAATTTTGGAACCTGTGTTTTAGATGAAGGATGCAACAAGTAATATAATTCATCAATCGAAAGATTCTTGTAGTCAAATATATATTCTCCTGTACCTAAATTGATAGTCGTTGTTCTTTCAAGACCAGTGTATTCTCCTGTAGCATCAATAAGTATACATTTATTGCTTGTATATACAGAAGCAAGTTCTAATAATTTTGCCACTGTCCAACTTTTACCTCCACCAGTAGTTCCTAAAACTGCGCAATGACGTCCAAATAAGGAATTCAAAGAAATATGACAACAAACATCATTTGATGTAAGTTTTCCCAATGGTGCAAGCGGAACATTATCATCGTCTTTTTTTATCCCAAATGTTGAAATATAGCTTCCTATTTGTTCGTCAGAACATGAAAACACTTTTGCACCAACAGATGGATAACGTGATATTGTTTTAACTATAGTTTTGGGGTTATAAATATCAAAAAGAGCAAGTAATTCTATTTTCGCAATGGGATGAAACTGGGTCTCTTCTTCATTTATGCTTTTGTCTGTAATTTCCGTTTTTTCTCCCTGTGGTAGGTTTATTTCGAAAATTCTTCCAAGAAATCCAAACTCTTGTCCTTCGACGACAACAAAACTACCTACAGATCCTCCCAAATATATTTCTCCATTAAAATAGAAAGTACGCAATAACTTTGCAGACGGAATCTGCAAACGAATGTATTGTGGTGTTACCTCACAAACATATCCAATAAATTTGTTATGATCAAATGGTCTCATAATTATTTATATTGTCAGCTTCATAAGAATTATTGTATGGATAATTCTCCACAAAAGCTTTAAATTTTGAAAAAAGAATAGTTACATTGGGAGATATTGCTCCATCCTCCGAAACAAAATCTGGCACCAAAGAATGGGTTATTCCACTCTCTATCCAATCCTTATTTCCATCTTCTTTTTCTATTTCTTTTTTGCCATAGCAAGCTACTAGCAAATGAAAATTAGGATTCTGCAAAACTGCTTCTTTTATCACATTTTGAATATGCTTATCTTGGAAGCCAAATCCTACAACAATTAATAGGGTACCCTCTTTGCGCAATGTGCTCTGCAAATGTGACATCATTTCAAAATATGGCTGTTCATAGCTACTTTCATATTTTTCACTTGCTGGATATATGATACATGGGTGCTCTGTTTGCTCTTTTTGATAAACATATTCCCCTTTCTTTTCCCAATCGATGCTACCATGCAACTTAAACAATTGAATTACATTTGGAACAAAACTTTCCTCATTTTTAATTCTGGTTCGCTCTCTATAGACAATATCATGGTCAAAGTTACTTCCATTAAATATACGTGGATATGAAAATGAAAAACCATCAATAATTGTATAATTCATTCTCTGTGCAGCTTGTTCAAACAGTGTATCATAATTTGTAGTATAAAGTTGCACTCGAGGCTCGGTTGGTTTGCGAGCTGTTAATTTTCTAATGAAATCTTGGTGGTGTTTATTGTCTTCATCCAAAGTCAATCTGCAAGCATCAGCTATTTTCTTTTCCAATTTACATCTCAATAAGTTTCCATTGTTGTCTTTTATATCTCCATTTAATTTTTCATACAAAATGACAAAGGATAAAAAATCTTCAATATTTTGTGACTCTATTATTGCTTGGCATCTATTCTTCAAAGTTCCATCTTTGTGCATGAATACAGAACTAATTTCTTTTATCTCATTCTTGTAACTATTCCACAATTCGGTACGTGTTTTTCCTCCATGTTTTCCATTTTCCATAGAGGTGCCAGCAGCTGTTAATACAGCAATATTACGAAAATGATTTACATACTTTGTAATATCATGAGACATAATATCATATGCTTGAGCTGTTGCGTATTCTTTAAAATTATCAAGCCCCTCTCCATCTTTTTGTGGCTGTGGAGCATCGTCAACATACCAATGCTCATTGTCATATGAGACAGATTTGTTTGCTGTTTTGTATAAATATATTCTTTTCATTTTTATTTCAAAATTAGATAATAATTATCATACCACCGATCTTATAACTAATTGATTTATAAAACAATTAGTTACAAATATCAAGTGGTTACTAAAAACACAGCTCTAACGCTGGTTTTGTTCTTTGCAAATTAGTGAAATATGGTCTAAAAAGCTAGGTTTTTACCAAAAAAACGGAAAAGCTGAAAAGAGATTACCAAGTGCTTGATTTAAGATCAAATTATGTAGAAATAACAATGGTTTAGCTATGGTATAATAAACGAAGCATAAACACATTATACGGAGCTAAACCATGCCTAGATTTTCTACTAT
>CACZXZ010000087.1 GCA_902785325.1 uncultured Succinivibrio sp.
CTAGCTTGTGCATAATTCACTCCTTACAGAAGTTTCTCAACAGGAGCAATTATGCAAGATTTTGAAAAAGCCATCATCTAGGTGATGGGGACCTTACGAAATTATCGCAAGACTAAATGATAATCCAAAGACCATCGTTGATCTTGGAGCTGGTACTGGTTTAATGTCTTTCTTTTTGTATCAGTACTTTAAGCAATCAAACTTTGTGGTAGTAGATATAGCTGAAGCCATGCTAGAAGTTGCTAAACAGAGATTTAATTCTTTAGACAATTTCTCATACAAGACATTTGATTACACTGATGATCTTCCATTTGAATCTGTATCCATGTTTGTATCAGCTTTATCTATTCATCATCTGTCCGATGATGTGAAACAAAAGCTTTTTAAAAACATCTTTGATAAATTGTCAGTTGGAGGCTATTTTGTAAATTGCGACCAATTTAATTTTGAAGATCCTGAGATCTCAAAAGTAATTGATGACAAGTGGCTTTCCTACATAAAAAACAGTGATCTTTCAGACAGTGAATACTTAAAGTGGCAAGATAGAAGAAAGTTCGATAAAGAATGCTCTGTAGAACAAGAACTTATGATGCTTAAAAAAGCAGGCTTTAAAAATCCTGCTTGTATCTTCAGTGAAGGTAAATTCTCAGTTGTAGTAGCTCAAAAGCAATAGCTTTTGAGCTTAAACAGCCTAATTAACAAGATTGTCTAAATTGCAAATGCAGATGTTGGAATTGTCAGATTCTTTAGCAACCTGAAAGGCGATTTCATCGCCTTTGTGAATTCCAAGATCTTGTTTTGGTTCATTAAGTAGGACAGCCTTGATAACTTTATCTCCAAGTCCACTTAAGCGACCCCAACAAACTTCAGTATCAAAGCCTTTTTTTAGAATATGAATTTTCACATCGTCGATAAAAAATTCGTTTCTAGCATCATCTAAGAAAGCAAAAAGTCTTGTATCTTCAATATCCTCGCTTGGAATATATACTTTTAAATTCTCAAGCTTTCCAATATAGCGGTCAAATAGTTCACCATCTTCATCATCGATAATATCAAGATCTGCATTTGCAAGCTCTTTTGTTAATCTTATCTTTACTCTGTCTTTAGGATTTGTATCCTCAAAGCAGTATAAGTTGTTTTCTTTGTGAGCACAGGCAATCACTTCAAAAGTAAAGCCACATTCCCTATCAATGTAGCCAAAAGCTAAAATATACTTTGCATTTTCTGCATTAGGAAATTCTTTAACAGTCTCTTTAAGATTTTCATCTAAAGGGATAACACAAAAGTTTCTATAAAATTCTCTAAAACCGTCTTGACTAAAAATCATAAGTAAATCTCTCTTTGTAATAGCTCTCCTAAATATATATCTAAATGAAGCACATTGCATCAAAATAGCACGTTTTTTGACACTGTAAGAGCTCTAACTTAAGCTTTAGAAAAGAATCAAATGGAGGTGATGATGAATCCTATTATTGGCATTTGCCCTTTGTATGATGATGACAAGCAAAGTATCTGGATGCTTACTCAATATCAAACAATGCTAGAAAAGGAAGGTGCTTGTCCTTTTATTCTTCCATACACAGAAGATCAAAAAGTTTTAGAAAAATTGCTAAAGTTATGCGATGGTATTTTGCTTACTGGTGGTCATGATATTGATCCTGCTTTGTACCATGAAGATAAGAGTTCTAAGTGTGGTGAGATAAATCACATTAGAGATCATATGGATCTATATTTACTTAAAAGAGCAATAGAGCTTGATAAGTCTGTGCTTGGTATTTGCAGAGGAGTTCAACTGATGAATGTATATTATGGTGGCACCTTGTATCAGGATCTACCATCTGAACATAAGAGTAATACAGAGCATCACATGCACTCTCCATATGATAGAGCTGTGCATGAGGTAAGTATCTCAGATAAGTCATTACTAGAAACGATACTTGGCAAAGATAAAATACAAGTTAATAGCTCTACTTCTGCAGTTCAAAAATAGAACTTTAGAAGTATAAAAATTGATAAAACCGCAGTCTAGCACTGCTGTTGCTCTTTAAAAATACAATTTTGATTAAGATTTAGGGAAAATGTTAAGCTAAGTAGAGGCTAGTTGTATAGATAACATATTGTTATAAATCAATATGTTAGGTGCAAAAATATGTTATAATATCCATCGACCAAAACATCAATTAAAACAAGGATTTTGCACCATGAATATGATACCTCAAACTGTAGCTTCAAACAATTGCCTAACAAGCTTTCAATCAGTATCGCAACGTCTTGGTGTATTCAAGCATCTAAAAAGCTGTGGCTTTAAAAAGCGCAACGGAGCTTCTGTTGATGATATTATCTCAACCGTTTTGTACTCAAAGCTAAAAGGTCATGAGAACTTATACAGATACTACGATCAAACAAGAGAAATTCCTACTTGTTCAGATCATGCGATTTATCGCTTTTTAAAAAGAGATAATCTCAATTGGGAGAAACATCTCATGCGTTGCTCAAAAGGAAGCTATTGACGTTATAAAGCCTCTTACTGACTGTAATAGAATTAAGTGTTTTGTACTCGATGATTCAATGTTAGAAAGACCAAAGGCTTATAAAACAGAGCTTGCTGGAAGATTGTTTGATCATGTATTTGCTAGACAAGTAATAGGCTTTGCTGACTTACAAATAGGTTGGACTGATGGTAATTCCTTTATCCCTGTTTCTGCAACCTTAGTAACCTCTGGTAAAGATGAACTTATCGTTTCAAATCATGTTAAGACCGTTGATAAACGTACTTGTGCTCATAGAATTAGAGAGCAAGCTAGAACTAAGAAGAATGACTTAGTTGTAGATATCATCAAACGTGCTTTAAACATGGGAATCGAAGGTGAATACATTCTAATGGACACCTGGTTTTACTCAGACAAGATGTTTGTTGAACTAGGTAAATTAGGTGTTAGTCCAATCTGCATGCTAAAACAAAACAGAGTGGTATCAATAGATGGTGGAGTTACCTTCTTAAAGTTAGATAAGGTTCTTAAACACTTATCTAAATCAGGGGTATATTCCAATGCCAATATCATCAACTCTGTTGAAGCTGTAACTAAAGGTGGTATCAGACTTAAGCTAGTATTCGTTAAGAATTACAACGATCCTTCAAAGTTCATTGTAATTGCCACTACTGATATCTCTTTAAGCGAAGATAAGATCATTCAACTGTACACAAGAAGATGGTTTATTGAAACTAACTTCAAGGCTCAGAAATCTTACCTAGGATTAGATTCAGAATGTCAGGCTCATGACTTTGATACCATCAACTCCTTTGTTCACATCGCTAACTTAAGATTTCTAATCCTAGAAATCCTAAGAAGGTTATCTAACGATCCTCGTTCACAAGGAGAACTCCTTAGACTCATAAACAAAGAGCTGCAAGAACAACCTTTTGTTAATGCATTAACAAGTTTAGTAAGAATGTGCTTTGATATTCCTAAAATCTTTGCAGATAAAGGATTACTAGACGAATCAAAGATAGCTGAAGCACAACAAGTAATAGATGAGACTATTGACCAGTGGGCATCAGGTATTACTAAATTCCTGCAAAAAATGTTTATCAAAAAACAAATTTCCTGAAAAATCTGTCAAAAACGTATTTTTAAAGAGCATCAGCAGCGCTAGACTGCTTGTATTAAACTTTTGTACTCTAATTTCTCACTTTTTGAAGTGCAGAAGTAGAGTTAATAGTTATCATCATCAGGCGATAAAAGCCCTTGGAGCAGAGCTTAAAATTGCTGCTATTTCAGAAGATAATTTAATTGAAGCTGTATTCAGTGATAAACATAAATTTTTATTAGGAGTGCAGTGGCATCCAGAGTTTTTGTATGATGTGGATGAGAACTCTAAAAGAATCGTTAAAGCATTTGTTCAGTCTTGTAAAAGCTAAGAAAAAAAATTTTAAAAATTTGCATTTTAGAAAATCTGTCCTAAACTTAAAATTGCACTCACGAGAGAGAAGAATAAAAATTGCTTATATAAGCGATTGTCTTAAGTAGTGTTAAAAAAAGTTAAAAAAACTTTAAAAAATTATTTGACATAGATTAAAAAATCATTAAAATGTGTCTCCGTTGTCACGCAAGACAACGACGAAAT
>CACZXZ010000088.1 GCA_902785325.1 uncultured Succinivibrio sp.
TGCTTTAGCTTGGTTTTGAAATTCGTCATTTGCATGCTTAATCTCAATAATCACAGCAAGATCTTTCCTTTTATTCTTAAAGGTAATATCTGCATAACCATTACCAAGTTCTGCATTTGAAGCATAGCCTTTAAGCATATCTTTTTGAGATGAGAAAAAGCCATTTAAAAATCCTTGATAGTAAGATTCTTTAGGCTCATTACTTGAGAAATCTCTTACAGAAATATATTGAGCTAAAGCATCTTCAAGAGCATTTGACAGATCAAGTGCTTTACCATCAAAGATAGCTTTGATAATGTCATTTGCTTTTGCTAATTGAGCTTTATCTTTAGTAAAATATTCTAAGATATTCTTTCTAAAGGCTTTTAGAATACTGATATTTGGGATCACTAAATCTATAGGCTCATTATCAATATCGAATATAGCTCCTTTAGCTGGAGTTAAATATCCTGTATAGGCTAAAAGTGACCAGAAATCGTCACTGTCATGTTTACATGAATGTTCTTCTTGATGGAGCCTCCATCAACTAGTGTCTGCATGCTATCAGCATCATCTGACGATATAAAACCTAAGAAGTCCCTAATTACATCTGTAGAGCCTGTATGGTACCAATAGCAATTAGCTGTGATATTACCATCATCATTCTGTGTTGCATCATCACAGAAACTTACTACATCCCAAGAGCAATACATCTCATGGTTGTTGAAGTTATAACCGTCATAGTTTGTCTTTACTAAGGATTTATACTCTGACAAGTTATAGTAATCTAACATCGCTTCAGTATCTTCTTTTGTAAAACCAATGATGGTAGATAAAGCGCTTCTTGAACTGAAGATGGTATTTACTTTAAAGTTATTTACACCTGTAAAAATACTTTCTTTAGCTACACGTAAACATCCTGTAACTACAGCTTTTTTTACAAACTGTTCGCCATCTTTTAGTACACCCCCAAACATTGATGAGATTAAATCTCTCATGTCTTTGTAATAATTTTGATTGGCAGCTTTTGCTAGAGGAACATCATACTCATCAATAAGTACAATACATTGCTGTTTAAAATGCTTATACAGAAATTGAGCAAGGTTAAATAAGCTGTTACCGACTGCAACTAAGGATTTAGGCTCAGCTAAGGTTTTACTGTCAAGGAGGCAACTTAATTTATATTTATCATCTTTTGATAAAGCTTCTGACTCCATTAAAAAACTATAATTAGAAGCTAAGTTATTGATTAAATCAGCAAGTCTTTCAAAAGCAATCTCAAAAGTATTGCCATAAACTCTACTTAAAGAAATAGACAATACAGGGTATTTACCCATGAAATTATCACAGAATTCTTTGTCTTTATAGATTTCTTTATCTTTAAATAACTCTATATGCTCTGATAAATCATTTGGATCGTCATAGTTTAAAGACAAAAAAGCCTCAAACATACTCATGGTAAGAGTTTTACCGAACCTACGTGGTCTTGTAATCAAAAGTACTTGAGAGGAATCGTCTTGAAAGACTGACTTTATATATTTTGTTTTATCTACAAAATAGTAATTACCTTTTATAAAAGCTTTAAAAGTCTGTTTACCTGTAGGCAATTGTAAAATATGCTCTTTCATAGTAATCTCAAGTCTATTCAACACTTAATCTTTTACTAATTATAAAGTAAGTGTAGTCAAAGTAAATATAAGAAATTCTAAAGTGGAAGGCATATAAAAAAAGGATCTTAAAGATTGCCTTAAGATCCTTTCTACTCTTTTAACCTAATTATAAGATTAAAGCTAATAGTGGAATTGAAAGTACTGACAATAAGGTGGTTAAGAAAGTACCTTCTGACATGGTAGTACCGTCAATGTTATTCTTTAGGCAAAGCATAGTACCAATAGAAGCTACTGGCATACCAAACAAGATAACCAACACATTAGCGTACTTATCATCAAGTGGTGACAACTTATAGCAAGCAAATAATATGCATGGAATTGCAAGTAACTTAATTAAAGTTAAGATGTACATTCTTACGTTGCCAATCATCTTTAATACAGGAACCGCAGCTAAAGTTGAACCTATGATAAGTAGTGAGCCTGGTACAGTCATACTACCCACTAACTTACAAGCCTCTGCAATCTCACGTGGCATTCTTGCCTGTAAGCATACAATCACAATAGTGATGTAAGTTGTACATAAGCATGGTGAGAAAATGGTTCTCCAATTAAAGTGGAACTTACCCTTACCTGAGGTAATGATAGGTACACCAAACATAAAGATTAAGATATTAAAAGGAATAGTAACAACTGCTGCGTAGAAGATAGCTGTTGTACCAAATAAAGCATCTAATACGGGGAAACCTATGTAATTGATGTTTCCAAAAATTAGCATGAAACGATAAGAGCCTAAAGCATCAGGATCTTTGCAGATATATTTGGAAATTAAAAAGGAGAATATAAATAAGAAAACGTAAGTTAACACACCAGCTGTTAACACTGGAGCAATATCTTCAGGTTTAGGTAATACCTCACCCATTACTGAGGATAAAATTAAGAATGGAGCTGTTACATTTAAAATTAAAGAGGAGAACTTTCTGTTAAAGTCCTTATCCATGTAGCCTAAACGGTTGCATCCATAGCCAATTAAAACCATTAAAAACAAAGCACTCATCTGACTTAGAGTGTCTAGAAAACTCATTTTATCTGCTCCATATCACAAAATTAAGTGAGCACATCATAGATCAATTTTTTTGTGATTGCACTCAAAAAATTAAACTTACTTTTTTAGCACAAAAAAATCCCCAAGCAGTTGCTTGAGGATCAATATTATGGGATTAAAAATTTAATGTTTTACACTAGAAGGTGTAACGAGCACCAACTGAGAAGTAGGTACCGTCAGTTGTAGCATCATCTGCTTTCTCATACTTAAGACCAGCTTGTCTCAAGTCTGCATCAGCAGTTAGGTTAAATCTTGCTTCAGACCAAATATTAAAGTTAGGACAGAATTTGTAATTTACATAAACTGGTAAATACTTTAAAGTAACATCCTCAACATCTTTTTTAGTTTTATGGTAGAAGTCGGTGTTATCCTTAATCTTAATGATGTTGTAACCAGTCATTAAAGACAAACCGAAATCAAAGCCATAACCTACAACAAACTCAAAGGCTTGAGTTTTAACTTCATCAAAATACTTATCTGCAAATGCGGTCTCAACTATAGTATCTTTGTTAAACTTAAATTTCTTATTCTCAAAAGATAAACCAGTGTAGAAACCTACATCAGAGCCCCATGAAGCACCTAAGCTATAGGAATTTACCTTATCAAATTTAGGTAATTCTTTAGCACCTTCTTTGCCTTGACCTGCAATTTGCTCAAAACCTGCACGTAAGGATAGTGGACCAAATACAAGATTATCGAAAGTGTAACCTGCAGCGATTGCGTAAGCATGATCAATTGCTACTGACTTGAAAGATACACCGTTATATTTGTTTATGTCGTTACCTACAATCTTAAAGTTATCAACTGCTGTTACATAACCAATCTTAGCATCGAAACCTGAACGACTAAACTCATAATCGATACGACCAGAGTTACGAGAATCGTCGTTTGATTGAGCTAAACAACCAAAGTCATCGAATACATCGGTAATCTTTGTAACCCAAGCTTGATTTGACTTGTAACGACCTAATTGAAGTTTGCCAAAGTCACCAAAGTTTACACCAACAAACATATCACGTGACTTTACTTTATCACCTGCACGAGTTGAGCTATCTGACATATCCCACTCAGCTTTTGCAAATGGTTTTAAGTTATCATTTACTTTAGTCTTGCCTTCAATATTGAAACGAGCTGAGTTTTCTAGCGTTGAATCCTTTTCACCAGCCATTTTGCCATCTGAACCGCCTTTGTATAAAACGGCTTGAACACGACCACCAACTTTTAATGAAGTACCGTCTTTATCGTAAACTGTAGCTGCCATAACTGATTGACTTGCACATGCAGCAATAACTAATGCTAATAATGATTTTTTCATAAAAATAAACTCTCAAAAATTTCTATTACGTGCTCTTTAATGCACACGGTCATAGTAGAAATTTCATGTAAAGTCTTATTGTTTATGAAGTGGTAATTTGTAAGATAGAAGTAATTAAAAGTTAAAGAAAGGTAAATTCTAGAAAGGATCTGTTAAAAGACTAGCAAGTAGAACTTGCTAGTCTAAAAAAAGTTACTCTGACTTCTCTTCTTTCATGTATTTAGCACCTGCTTTTAAATACATGATCATAGACCAGATGGTAAGAATTGTTGCTACACCTAAGAGTACTACACCAGTGTAAATCATAACTTCGCTTTGACGCCAGATTAAA
>CACZXZ010000089.1 GCA_902785325.1 uncultured Succinivibrio sp.
ATGAGTGATGACTAATCTTTTAACTTCGTCATTTAGAATTTGGTTAATAAGATTTGTAAGTCCTTTCTTGTAGTAATTCATACCTGAGCCTAAATCGGTAATAAGTTCATACTTATAACCATGTTCAGCACAGTACAATTCAAGTTCTTGTGATTGTCTTACTAAATCTTCTTTTTGATCGTGAGAGCTTACTCTAGCATAAGCTATGGTTTTTCTCTCATCTACTACAGTAGGCACTTCCTTTCCACTGATTGCTACAATCCTATCTAGGTTATATCTTCTTGTACCACCAGGTGAAATAGAATCGGTTTTTAACTTACCTGACTTCTCCCAATCTCTCATGGTTTGAACATGAACACCTAATAGTTTTGCAGCTTGACCTATGGAAATTATCTTTGATATATTCTTAATACTTACTAAATATTAAGTTGAATGATTATAAACAATTTATATATTTATTGCAACAGTTAATTAACCCTTAACTATTTAATTTTACAAAAGAATAGCTTCTTTCTATATCCTAGTATAAATAATTAGTATTACTAACTTGTTGATTGTCCTAAAAATTTTAAATACTATAAAACCCATAGGAAAGATAGGTAATACACCTAAACAGAATTAAGTAGAAAAAAGAGGATAAAGAATATGTCATACAAGTTTGAAACCTTACAGTTACATGTTGGTCAAGAGTCAGCAGATCCTGCAACCGATTCAAGAGCAGTACCAATTTATCAGACTACTTCCTACGTATTCCACAATTCACAGCATGCTGAAGATCGTTTTGGTCTTAAAGATGCTGGTAACATCTACGGTCGTTTAACTAACTCAACTCAAGATGTTCTAGAAAAAAGAGTTGCAGCCTTAGAAGGTGGTGTTGGCGCCTTGGCTGTAGCCTCTGGTGCAGCCGCCATTACTTATGCGCTACAAGCTTTAGCTGCAAATGGCGGTCACATCGTAGCTCAAAAGACTATCTATGGTGGCTCCTTTAACTTACTTGCTCACACTTTACCTTTATATGGTATTAAGACTACTTTTGTTGATATCCACAATTTAGAGGAAGTGAAAAACGCTATCACTAAAGATACTCGAGCTATCTACATTGAAACTTTAGGTAACCCAAATTCAGATATTCCTGATATTGATGCACTAGCTGTTTTAGCTCACGAGCACAATTTACCACTAGTTGTAGATAACACCTTTGGTACTCCTTATTTTGTAAGACCAATTGAACATGGAGCTGATATTGTAGTGCACTCAGCTACTAAGTTCTTAGGTGGTCACGGTACAACTTTAGGTGGCATTATTGTAGATTCTGGTAAGTTTGATTGGGAGAAAAATGCTGATAAATATGCACCAATTGCCAAACCAAATCCAAGTTATCACGGTATTGCCTTTACAAAAGCTGTAGGTAATTTAGCATTCATAATTTACTTAAGAGCTATTATCTTACGTGTCACAGCCCACTGAAAAAGATCTGATTTAGCTCATTTGATTTTCATCAGATCTTTTAAAACCTTCCAATTTAGCTTAATCATTTTGTTTAACAGCTCATTCAAATTATTCTTTTGCTTATCTGTTTTTGATTATTGCTTAGTCATTTTTGCTAGAAGCTCGGTCATTTTGTAATAGAGCTCACTAGATTTTGATTTTGTTGGTCTTTTTGTGAAGAATTTTTGATAGGATGGGCTTATCTATAGGTTTTATTAAGGGAAACAGACTCTCCCTGGAAAGTTGCGTCTGTCTCCCACACATAAGTGCATGAATATATTACCACAGTCTTACTTTAACGAAGCTCTTTCTTTATTCTTTCTTGCAAAAAATCTACATGCTTGCAGGAGAGTTCTTGAAATCATTGATTCCTCCGCTCCTTTTACTCAGCTAATTACGTACTTAGGAGTTGAATTTACCACCTTTAAGTTTGTTTTTCAGAATAACGAAATCTCCCCACTTGAGCACCTACAGGAGCTTAATGCTGATGACCTAATTGAGATTGAATTGAGTAGCAACCAGCTTCAAGAGCAGTTAAGAATTACTGTTAGCTATGCTTGTTTTAAAAGTTTAAGAAGCTGCTTTGCTGAAGATCACAAAGTACTTGAAGGTACATTTAAACTTGGACTTTCATATGAACTAAAGGACTATGCCAAAGTTCAATACTGCCCCTACTGTAATCATGAGCTACTACCATACGGTCATCATGTAAAGATCGTAAAAGCTTTAACAGAAGAGAGCGATGTGTTATTTAGCTTAGGCTACGAATTCAAGAGCTACCCTGTATCTTTACCTAGAATGATGTGTTCTAATGCTCATTGTTCTGAAAAGTTAAATCGCTACAGAGAACGCCATAATGACAAATTCCCTGACAATTTAGAAGACGAGATTAACATAACTCACGTTCTGTTTGTGGATTTATACACACCGTTCTATGCTGTAGTGGCACAAATTGCTAATAGGATTGTAGAGCTAGCTTTAGGTCAAAGTCCAACATCTGTGGAAGATGAAGCAATCATAGATTTATATCCTTGCCAAAAATACAATCTAATACTTCGGTATTACGAGAAAATCACCAAGCTTCTAGATCTCGTATGGTATAGAGCCAAGTTCAATGCAAAAAGCGAGTACCTTAGACTACATAAGCCAGGAGCTCATCGAGATATAGTCTTAAGAACAGAAAAATTCACTAAGCTAAAAATCAAGAAATTCACTCATCGCCTAAAAATTCTGCTTAATCATTTTGTACTGTCTTTAACAACATACTCTCAATTGAGAACCAGATCTCCTCCCCATAAAATTCCTCCTACGAACGCATAAATATGCTTTTTTAGGAGATTTAATGACTAAAAAGAGACTAAATACCAAAGATGTTGTCATGAAAAGGACCGCTATCTTAGCTCCGATATTGAGCCTAAATCCTAGCAAGGAGCAATATCAATTAGAGCTAAGACAGAAGATTAAAGAGGTAGCCCTTGAGAATAACCTCAGTGCTAATACTGTTAAGAATTGGCTTAAACGTTATCAAGCTGATGCCACCCACGGTTTATGTCCAAGATATCGTGGTAGTAATACTAAAGCTGCTACCAATCAGCAGGTACATGACTGTGTCGAGAAGTTGTGTGAACTTAGAGTGGCTAATGAATACTTATCAGTACAGGATTTAATTGACTGTTTAGAATCTGAGCATCCTAATTGGAAAGGTTTATTAAAACGCTCAACTGCACAAAGATATCTACAAGCTAAAGGACTTAGTAAAGCAGATTTAGCCAACACTGAAAAATTAGCAAAAGGTAAGTACTATAACCGCTTCCAACACGATGAGCCTTTAGATTTAGTTCAAGGAGATATTAAATATGGACCTTCAACTAATGTATACGATGAAGATGGTCTACTAGTTAAGGTGTATCTAGTAGCTTGGATTGATGATAGAACCCGTAAGATTTTATCAGCAGGCTTTTTTACCAACCAAATGCAATATACCGTAAACTCCACCATGCGAGCTCTTATCACCAAATATGGTCGTCCTCGTGCTGTATACATGGATAATGGTAAGGTTTACGTATCTCATTCCTTATCTTTTATTTTTAAGAGTCTAGGCATCAAAGAAAAACATGCTCCGATAAGAGCTGCAGCGGCTTATGCGGAAAAAAGTAAAATGCTGAAATATGCATTTTTAGCTACTTAAAATCCTTATTTGAAGCCAAATCACGTTTTATTATTTCAGCATTT
>CACZXZ010000090.1 GCA_902785325.1 uncultured Succinivibrio sp.
TACAAAAAAGTTCTTCTACTCCTTTCTTTTTCAACTGTATTTTTTTTGATGAGATCTCCTTAAGATTTAGAAGATCAATTTGAAAAGCTCTCGAAAATTACACCAACACTAAGACTTCATTAAAGCGTACCCCACCCTCCCCAACCTCTCTATACCGAACTTCCCCGTTCTCTCCCTACGGGAAAATGTTTTGATAAATTTGAAGAATTTAAGATAAGTTAGGTATGCAAAATTCACCTAACTTCAATCATAAATTAAAATGAAAGAGAAAGGATTTTGAAAGGTTGTAAGCAAAGCTCTGAAAAGAGCTTACTGCTTACTTTGAGTATTCTTCAATTAGACAAGAATGCTTTTTGCTATCCTTGTCATAATTGATACCAACAAGAAGGATATTACCTGTGTACTCTTTGATTGAGTCACAGTAATCTTTTTCTTTAATCTGATCTATAGCTGTTTGCGCTGATTTATTCCACTTTAATTCTATTACTAACGCAGGTACCATTCCTATATACTCCTTTTTAGGAATATATACTAAATCGGCAAAACCTATACCAGATGGTAATTCCCTTTTAGGTTGGTAATAATATTGAGAGGCAGCTGTTAATGCATTATTTACGGTAATGCATAAATCATTTTCAAGGTTAAAACTCATAATTGAGGAAAGCTGCTGATGCACGCTCTGCAAACAATTTGATACATACTCAGCATCTCTTTCAAAAATGAGCTTTTGTAGAAGCTCTTTTGATCTGTTTATAGCTTCTATATATTCAGTCCACTTGCTATTATTGATACAGCCTAATAGCTCTAATCTAATTTCCTCATTTGGAAGATAAACTAAGGATTTTTCTGAATCATAGGCTAAATAACCTAAATGGATCAGTAGTGTTAATACTGAATTTTTACTGCTAAATGAAGTCAAATCATTATTAAAACTTAAGACATTTATGTTCTTTAATTGACTACCATTAACTAATGAAATTATGTCATCCTTTAAGCCATCAAAATTAAGATTTATATATTCAGATACTGCTTCAAATGATCCTGTTTGTGTCCAGTATGATTGAAACTTTTTAGTTCTAACAAGCATCATTATGGAACGTGGATTAAAGATCTCATATGAGCCTAATCTATACCCATCATACCAACGGCAGGTCTCACAAAAATCTATTCCATTTTTATCACAGAGACCTTTTACTTCCTCTTTTGTAAATCCTAGTGACGAAGCTAGTTCTAACGGCTCTAACATAGAGTATTCATCAAAATTATTTAATACAGAATCTGTTTTATATTTTTTAATCGGAAGAATACCTGTAATATAAGCTAGAGCTACGGTCTCTACATTAGGACCTGATTTAAACAATTGTCTTAAAAAGTCAATATACAACTCTTGCAATATACTATCTTTTGGAAACGCTCTAAAAACATAGTCCCATTCATCAATGATAAAGACAAATTGTTCTTTATTTGACTGATAAATTTTTACTATAGCTTGAGGTAAAGATATGTCCTCACAAGACAAAACATTAGGATAATGAGCTTTAAGTTCGGATAATACAGAATTGTTGATAGCTTCTACATAAGTCAATCCATTTGAATCTTCTCTTGCAAAGGACTGCATATCCACGTATATCACGGGATGCTTATTTAATTGAACATCCCAATTTTTCTTTTGCGAGATTTTAAACTTTTCAAATATTGGTAAAGAATCACAATCCTTAGAATAATAAGCACAAAGCATATCTGCTGTTATAGATTTTCCAAATCTGCGGGGACGAGTCACACACATAAACTTATTTTTTGTTGACATTACAGAATTTGTAAAAGTAATTAGCTCAGTCTTATCAACATAAGTATTTGCTATATCTTCAAGAAATTTTCTGTTTCCTGAATTTAAGTAGATATTTGTACTCATCAATAAAATCCAAATGCATTGTTCTTATCTACCTTGAGTATAGCATTTATTTTCAGTTTTAATTTGATTCAAAAGGAAAAAGAGTGACTTTTGCTACTTTATAATAGGATGAATAGTTTAAAAGAATTAATACAAAAGAGCATCTCAAAGAAAAAGGAGCAGCCTTTGCCACTCCTTTAATTGTAGGATTTGATTAGTATCTTTAAGAGTAAATATTACCACCAAGCTTCAACTTGAGCACCAACAGTGATGTCGGTTGAACCTGTCTTACGACCTGAAGTAAAGGTTGCATTACCCCCCTTATTGTTACCATCAACGTGTAACCAAGTTACAAAGAAACGCATTTCAGGGCGTGACCAGAAGTTACCAGCATCAGGAGTGATAGCGTATGCAACTGTAGCTTTCTGCATTCTTTCATTTTCGTGCTCTGCTTTATTATCTTGAGCAGTAGACTTTGCATAGTGACCCAATTCAACGTATGCACGAGTCATTTGAGTTAGTTTTAACCAAGGACGTAATACTACACGGTACTCTTGAACCTTGGTGTTGTCTTTATCATCAAACTTCTGATAAGTGTAGTCAACTTGATGGAATAAATGGAAATCACCACCTAGTGAAGTTTCACCGAAATTGTAGATCTTGTGAGCATTTGCATCACCGTTAGAACGAGAAGCACCAACTTCTGTAGTAGCACCAGAAGCGCCTTTCATCCACATATATACAGTCTTGTTCCAGCCACCATTAAATCCTTGAGTAAACTCTAAACTGAAGGTATTGCCGTTTACAACATCAGGAGCCTTTGATACTTTTTCATCGTCCTTAAGTTTAGTGAATATGCCTTTTTCTAGATCTACTTTATAATTATTTTCAGAAACTGTATCTGCAGGTTTCTTGTTTAATGTATAGGTTTCACCAATTTGTAAGCTAGCACCGTCCCATAAAGGGAATGAGTAACGAGTGTCAAATACATGGTAATCAGAAGCTCTCTTTACATAAGCTGCAGACCACTTACCAGAGCCTAAAGAAACATTCTCTAAACCAAAACCAGTACCTGAAATATCATAGTAGTAAGTATCTGTAATATGGATATCCTCACGTTGTACATAACGCTTGCCCATCCATAATAGGGCATCCTTATCCCAGTCAAATAGACCTTTAACTTCTACGTTGAACTGACGGAAACCATAGCTTGATGACCAGTTACCAGGATCTGAATCACCTGCTGTCATACCTAACATCATGTTAACAGTCCAAATGGTATCGCCAACTTTTGCTACATCAGTACCTAAACCTAACTCACCAAACACAGCATCAGATTCAGAACCTAAACGACCAACCTTGTTTGCTACGCCACCTAAACCTTGAGTGTTGTAACCACCGTTCTTATCGAAGCCAACGCCTGCACGCATGTAACCAAAGAAGTGAGCATTAGGAGTATACTCAGCTAATGCAGGAGCTGAAACAGAAGCAGCAACAACAGCTACTAATAATAGATTAACTTTTTTCATAATTTAAACATCCCAAAAAATAGCACGACAATTCATGCCACCGCCTATTCCACCTTGAGGCGCTCACAGGGCGT
>CACZXZ010000091.1 GCA_902785325.1 uncultured Succinivibrio sp.
CGTACTGATTTTTAAAGAACTTTTTAAACGCTTGGTTTATTTACGTTGTCTTGCGTGACAACGGAATGGCATTATAGTCTTTTATTTTTTCTTGTCAAACTTTTTTTTAAAGTTTTTTTATAAAAATATTGTCTATAGTGGCAATAAAGGGCATATGCATGCCCTTTATTAATATTAAAAAATTTTTTTTAAAATTGGCTTGAAAAGATTAATCTTACAAGCCAATTTTTCATTTTTAGGTAACTTAAAAAAATTACTTTTTATCTTTGCAAGACAATTTTCCGTTGTCGTCAACTTCTAGAATTAGAGGTTTTTCAACAGGGATCTTGCCAGCTAAGATTGCTTTAGACAATTGATCGGCAATCTCAGACTGAATTGCTCTACGCAATGGTCTTGCACCAAATACAGGATCGAAACCAACTTTTGCCACACGTTGATAAATACTGTCGCCAAAGGTTAGGTCGTAACCTGCATTCTTTAGTCTTGTACCTAAAACTTGTAGGTGGATCATAGCAATGCTCTTGATATTCTCAAAAGACAATGGATGGAACACTACTGTCTCATCTACACGGTTTAAGAACTCAGGCTTAAAGTTCTGTTCAAGTATACCTAGTAACTTAGTCTTGATGGTCTCATAATCACTATGTTTAGTCTCCTCTTCTTGGATCATGCTTGAACCAAGATTTGAAGTCATGATGATCACTGTATTCTTAAAGTCTACAGTTCTACCTTGTCCATCGGTTAATCTACCATCGTCTAATACCTGTAATAGGATGTTAAATACATCAGGATGAGCTTTTTCAATCTCATCTAACAGAATTACTGAGTATGGACGACGACGAACAGCCTCAGTTAGGTAACCACCTTGCTCGTAACCTACATATCCTGGAGGAGCACCAATTAGTCTTGCAACAGTGTGCTTTTCCATAAACTCAGACATGTCGATACGAACCATAGCCTTATCAGTATCAAACAAGAACTCAGCTAATGCTTTACATAGCTCGGTCTTACCAACACCAGTTGGACCTAAGAACATAAACGAACCAATTGGACGGTTTGGATCAGATAGACCTGCTCTACTACGACGAATTGCATTTGAAATTGCTTGTACAGCTTCGTTTTGTCCAATCACACGCTTATGTAAGCTATCTTCCATACGAAGTAGCTTTGCTCTTTCACCTTCTAGCATCTTTGATACAGGAATACCTGTAGCCTTAGATACTACCTCTGCAATTTCAGCATCAGTTACTTTGTTCTTAATTAACTGTGTACCACCTGCTGCGTTGGCTTTATCCGTTTGAGCAATTTGCTTTTCTAAGGTTGGAATTACACCATATTGCAATTCACTCATACGGTTTAAATCACCATTACGCTTTGCAACATCAAACTCATGACGAGCATTGTCTAGCTTGATCTTTAATTTTTGAGTGCCCTCTAAAATTAACTTATCATGCTTCCAAACTTCAGTAAGCTTGTCATACTCTTTTTGAGAAGTTGCAATTTCCTCATCGATTGCAGCAAGTCTCTTCTTACTTACCTCATCAGTTTCTTTTGCAACTGTTTGACGTTCCATCTTTAATTGGATTAAACGTCTATCAAGCTTATCTAAAGGCTCTGGCTTTGAGTCAATTTGCAATCTAATGCTTGCAGCAGCCTCATCAATCAAATCAATTGCTTTATCAGGCAATTGTCTGTCTGTAATGTAACGATTTGACAAAGTTGCAGCAGCTACAATTGCAGGATCAGTAATTTGAACATGATGATGGATTTCATAACGTTCTTTTAAGCCACGCAAAATAGCAATAGTGTTTTCAACTGAAGGCTCACCTACAAATACTTTTTGGAAACGACGCTCTAGAGCAGCATCTTTTTCAATGTATTGACGGTACTCATCTAGAGTAGTAGCACCCATACAGTGTAAATCACCACGAGCTAGAGCTGGTTTTAACATGTTACCAGCATCCATTGAGCCCTCTGATTTACCAGCACCTACCATGGTATGTAGCTCATCGATGAATAAAATGATCTTGCCTTCTTCTTTAGCTAAATCATTTAAGACAGCCTTTAGTCTTTCCTCAAATTCACCACGATACTTTGCACCAGCAATTAAAGCACCTAAGTCTAAGGACAAGACACGCTTGTTCTTAAGTCCTTCAGGAACCTCGCCTTTAACAATACGTTGTGCCAAACCTTCAACAATTGCAGTTTTACCAACACCAGGTTCACCAATTAACACTGGGTTATTCTTGGTTCTACGTTGTAAAACCTGCATGGTTCTTCTGATTTCGTCATCACGACCGATTACAGGATCTAACTTACCTTTTTCTGCTCTTTCAGTTAAATCAATGCAATACTTTTTCAAAGCACCACGGGTGTTTTCTGCGTTCTCATCATTAACGTTGTTACCACCACGCATTTCTTTGATAGCGTCATTTAACTTTTTAGTTGTTAAGTTACAACGAGCAAAGATCTCCTTTAACTCGCTGT
Organism: uncultured Succinivibrio sp.; assembly: GCA_902785325.1. GTDB lineage: Bacteria > Pseudomonadota > Gammaproteobacteria > Enterobacterales > Succinivibrionaceae > Succinivibrio. Next base: position 2,488 of record CACZXZ010000091.1, read on the forward strand.
CACCTTCAGCACAAGCTAGAACAAACAACTCTGAGGAAATATAAGTATCTTTATTCTCCTGAGCTAATTTGTCACACACATTTAGCAAACGGCCAGTTAATGGTGATAATTGCAAATCACCATTGATACCTTGAACCTTTGGCAACTTATCAATAGCTTTATCAACTAATAACTTTAAAGCGGTTGGATCAGATCCTGCTAGGGTTACTAGTGGTCTTACCGCACCGTCTTCTTGAGCTAATAAAGCAGATAGAACGTGCGCAGGTTCAATAAATTGGTTATCGTGACCTACTGCTAAGGATTGAGCATCAGCTAGTGCTTCTTGGAATTTAACAGTAAATCTGTCTAAGCGCATTTGAGCCTCCCCTATAACTTGTTAAGTATTATCTTGTCTATTTGTAGATATGGGGATCAATTTAGATTTTTAAAGAAGATTTGAAAGTATTTTTTAGAGGTAGGTGAGAATGCCCCTTTCTAAAGATAGTTCTTTGTTTCTATACAAAGTTGGCTTTTATAAAAGGGGTGCAATTGAAAATTAAGCAATTAAAATTGCTAATCGACCTACTACATTACTGGTAGTAGGTGGATGAAGATCAACTAGCATTTCTTTAAGCTTTGTTGAATCTCTGGAGGAAAATAGCCGTAGTAATCTTTTATGTCTTCTAGAAGCTCAGCTCGTTCTTCCTCATTTTTCACTAAATTGACTCTATCTTTATACCGAGTTAAAAAATCCATATTAGGATCTTTTTCTAAGATAAACTGAACGATTTCATTAAAATAATAAAGCTCTTCATCAGTTATTTCATTGCTTACAAAATCCATCGTTGACTTAAAATCTTTTACGACGACCAAGTCTAGATGATCGATATCACAATCTAGACCACCTAATTTAATAGCTAGCGCTTATCGTGCTAGTAGCTGTTTAAAAACTCATAAATT
>CACZXZ010000092.1 GCA_902785325.1 uncultured Succinivibrio sp.
TAAATCTCTATTATTGCTTAATACGTCATTTGCAAAGTTGTCGTATTCATCAATGAGGATATATAAGGATTTACTTTTTGCGTATCTTGCAAAGGTCTTAAAAAACTCGTCGATGAAATTAGCAGGATCTCTACCTGTATAGTCATTACTAAACTCAAAATCAGGATATCTAATCAAAAAGTCATTGATACCAACTGATAATTTTTGATTAAAATTCTTGATAAGAGAATCTACGTTTATTCCTGAAATACCAGAGAAATCAAATTTAATGACATGATACGAATTATGAGAAGGTAAATTCATCTCAAGAATTTTTGTGCCTTTAAATATTTCGTCATCACAAAGGTAGTTTTACCAAAGCGACGTGGTCTTAGTAGAACAGGATATTTGGTATCTAATTCATCGATAATTTTGATAAATTCTGTTTTATCGACGAAAGCGGTATTTTCCTTGTTAAAAGATTCAAATGAAGAATCTCCATATGGGTTTGTGTATTTTAATGCCATTGATTTTATCCTTGATATTGAGCACTTTTGATTCAAGAATTCTTAAGTCTATTTTAATCAATAATCAAGATCTTCTCCATCACAAAAAGTAATTTTGTGAAGCTTAAATACGCAAGTTTATTTTCCAATATCAACAAAAATTTGAGCGACGCAGAGTCTTTAAATTAATGTTTCATAGTAAGTAGATTTATTCTTTCTTTAAAACGTGAAAACTCATAATACAATCGCATCTTTAACTGTGTATTATCAATTCAAAGCTCAGTCTCTTTTCTGCATACATTTATTTTAAGCGCATTCCAAGTTTGTTTTGAAGTATCTCACTATAAAGGATAAATATGGAAAATAAAATGGCTTATATATGCAGTTTGTTTGATTTGGTGGGTATCTTTAGAAAAATCATTAAAACTGATTTGGTGGGTATCTTTAGAAAAATCATTAAAAATGATTTGGTGGGTAATTTTTGGAGAATAAAATGGCTTATATATGCTGTTTATTTGATTTGGTGGGTATCTTTAGAAAAATCATTAAAACTGATTTGGTGGGTAATTTTGAAGAATAAAATGGCTTATATATGCTGTTTATTTGATTTGGAGGGTATCTTTAGAAAAATCATTAAAAATGATTTGGTGGGTAATTTTGGGGAAATAGACTGCTTATATATTGAAGAATAGTCTGATTCGATAGAAATACTTAAAATCAATAAATTGAAGTATCTGTTAACTTTTAGACATAATCTATCAGAACGTTTGCAGACAAAATTAAACATACACTCTCTATAAAAATGCACAATAACAGTGAGTTCTCGCAATCGTTTGCAAAATAATGCCTACAACTTCACAAATTTTGAAGAAAACCGCACATACTTGCTCTAAAAGTAGTTAAATTACCTCCTAACTTGATGTTTTATAAAACAAAAAATTTGTAACAATCAAACATACATTTTTTTAGAAAATGAGAATTTGATTAAGGCTATTTTATGCGCAATAGTATAAAATACCTCAGAATTTAGCGACATAGCGATTTAAAGTACTAATTATGGCACCTAGATATTTAACACCTAATTCACAAGACGGATCTGTACGCGTATTACAGCTTACAGATTGTCATCTATTTGCAGATCCTAATCGTGATCTGTTAGGTGTGAAAACCTCTGAGAGTATGGATGCTGTAATTGATGCTGTGTTAGAGCAGAATTTCGATTTTGATTTTGTAGCTGTAACCGGTGATTTATCTCAGGATTACTCACTTCGCTCCTACGAGCACTTTGCTCAAAAGATAGCAAGACTTCAAAAGCCAGTTTTCTTCTTACCAGGTAATCATGATGACGGTCCTTTAATGTATAGGATCTTTGATAAGCTTGGTGTAAATATTGCTAAAAACGTAATTACTCCAAAGTGGCAGTATATCTTTTTAAATTCTGAAGTTTATGCGGTAGCGCATGGTTGGATCTTACGTGATCAGCTCGATTACGCAGCTTACTGTGCTCACAGATCACCATCTCAGCATGTTTGTATCTTAGTGCACCACCTACCTCTACTTGTAGGTTCAAGATGGCTTGATACTCAGACTATGCATAACTCTGATGAGTTTAATACTTACATTCACCGTATCAACAATGTAAGAGCAATTGTATCTGGTCATATCCACCAAGAATATGACGAAACTATTCGTGATGTGCGGTATATTGCAACCCCATCCACCTCAATTCAATTTACTCCTCGTTCAGTAAATTTCTCTCTTGATTATTTATCTCCAGGTTGGAGATATCTAACTTTCAAACCAGATGGTAGTATTGATACTACTGTATATCGTCTTCCAAAAGATCAATTTAGCCCTTATACCGACGTAGAAGGATATTAGTAATGCTTATTGCCTATTTACATGGTTTTCAAGCAAGTTCTAATGCAAATAAAGCTCAAATTCTTAAAACAGAACTTCAAAAAATAGATCCATCAATAAACTTTTTGTCATTAGATTTTTCTGATGACATCAAGCTTGCCTACTTCTCCTTATGCCATTTTGTAGAAACTGTAAAAGACAGAGGAGAGGATTTGTGTTTAGTTGGCAGCTCCATGGGTGGCTTTCAAGCACTGTTATTGTCAATTAAATACAACATCAAAGTAGCTCTTATCAATCCTTGTTTATATCCCTCAAAATTCTGTAGCGACAATAATTTATTAGGTAAAACCTTAAAAAATTATGGCACTGGAGAGGAGTTTGAAATCTCCAAAGAAGCTATTGAGTTTTGCAATGATAAAGAGCAAATCCTAAAACACTACCGGCCTGAAAAAACTTTAGTTTTATTGCAAAAAGCTGATGAAGTTTTAGACTACCAATATGCTAAAGAGCATTTAAAAAATGCTACTTTAGATATCGAAGAAGGTGGCAATCATCGGTATGAAAACTTTGAAAATAAAGTTCAAACTATCGTAGACTTCTTTAAAAGCTAAGACTGGTTTTAGCCTTTTTAAAATCTAAATTTAAACTAAGTTTCTTTTGCAATAATAGCTAAAACTCAAGTTTCCAACTTTAAAAGTTTAATCAAAAGCTGATTCTAAACGGATCAGTAGCTCTTTAAAAATACGATCTTGATTTACCTAGTAGGTTGCGCGA
>CACZXZ010000093.1 GCA_902785325.1 uncultured Succinivibrio sp.
ATGTATCAAGAGGATGAAAAAGCTAAATAACCGCTAACCGTTTACTGATAAGGCTTAGCGGTATTAGACATTACAACAACTGTCGAAAATCGGATTTTATCATATGCAAATGATTGTTTATAGAACTTATTTTATGACACCATGAATCAATATAAAAGAAATCACTTGAATTAGTATGTTTCCTTATCGTGATATCTTAATGTTGATTTTATATTGAAGTTTTAAATAGAAAAGTACAATTCTAAATGATAATATTACATATCATCATTTTATACCCCAAGCAAAAACTGGCTATTGTCAAAAGATTTTTTTATTATGTGGAAATTTTTCTTCAAAGCAAATAATAGTTTACTTATCAATCAATTTAATAGATATCGTCCTGATATTGATGGTCTAAGAGCAATAGCCTGCCTTGCAGTTGTTTTGTTTCACGCCTTTCCAAATTCATTGAAAGGTGCGTTTCAAGGTGGATTTATCGGTGTTGATATCTTCTTTGTAATCTCTGGTTACTTAATCTCCTCAATTCTTTATAAAAAGATTTACGCATCAGATGTATCTTTTAAAGACAATCTTCTAGATTTCTATGTTCGCCGTGTAAGACGTATCTTTCCTGCGCTAATAGCTGTACTGCTATTTCTAATCATTGTTGGTAACATCGAATTTTTTGAAGACGAGTATAAAAGACTATCCTTACATCTATTTGGTGGTGCAACCTATATCTCAAACTTTATTCTTTACAGTGAAGATGGTGGTTACTTTGATGTAGGTGTTGATAAAAAGCCTTTATTACATTTATGGTCTTTAGGTGTGGAAGAGCAATTTTATATTATCTTCCCACTATTTTTGTACCTAATCTACAAATGTAAAATCAATTTACTATTATGCTTAATTGCATTTACAGTAGTTTCTTTTGCTTTAAATGTATACGATGTATATGATGGGTATGCTTCAAAAGCTTTCTTTATGCCTTATACCCGCTTTTGGGAGTTGTCAGCAGGTTCTATTCTAGCTTATCTAAATTGTTTCGGTAAAAATGAACAAAACTTGGATAGAACTTCTAAACTTGCCACACCATTGAGCATCATAGGTATCACTCTTCTTTTATTAGGTTTTATCTTTGTAAGAAACACTGATAATAACTTCCCAGGCATACAAGCTCTACTTCCTATATTAGGCTCCGTACTTATTATAGCAGCTGGACCAAATGCTATTTTTAATAAGTACATTTTATCTCACAAAGTATTAGTGTTTTTAGGCTTAATAAGCTACCCACTATACCTTTGGCACTGGCCTATTTTGTCAGTATGTAACATCATTGAAGGGGGTAGTCCTTCAAGACTAATCTGTGCTCTTGCAGTTATTTTGTCTATAATTCTAGCAACCCTAACTTATTACTTTATTGAACCTAAGTTACGTTATGGAAAGAATGGTAATAAGAAGGCATTAGGCTTATTCCTCGTAATGCTTGCTATTGGAATCTATGGTATTACAGAATATAAATATAGTTATACTCAAAACTTAAACCCAAGGCTTGAAAAAGTCGAAACAGTTAAAGAAGCTCCATGGAAAACAAAAAATTGTCTTGCTAAATACCCTGGTTGGGAAAAACAAGATGATCGTTGCTTTATTGAAGATCAATCTGATAAAGATCTGTCCGTTGTTGTTATTGGGGACTCTCACTCAGGTCAGTTGTTAGATGGTTTATACAATCTTAAAGATCGTCCATATAATATCCACTTATTTGCAATATCAGGACATGTGCCTTATTACGGTTTTAAATCATCAACTAGTAAGGATAAATATTTTTCTAAGATGAGAACTGAAGGTGCTGTTCTTTGGGATCAAGCTTTTATAGATGAGTTAAAAGATCCTTCAGTAAAAGTCATGGTTTTAGCTCACAGTCCTGTTTGGTCAAGAAATGATATTACGGATACATTAAATCCAAATAGTAACCTATCAGTCGATAAATTACATGAGATAGGTGCTAAAAGAACATTTGATCTTTTGAAACAACATAATAAGCAAGTAATAATCGTAAAAGATAACCCTTGGTTGCCATTTGATCCTAAAAAATGCCAAACAAGACCAATAGTCTTTCATAAGAGTGTGTGTGATTTTGATAGATCATTTTTTGATAATTACGAACCAAAAAACTTCTTTAACTCTATTGTTGAAAAAGTCGCTAGAGAATACGATAACATTACTTTTGTAGATTTAAGTGACTTGCTCTGTGACAGCTCTCGTTGTTACATCGAGAAAAATGATCAGGTTTTGTATAAAGACGAAAGTCATCTAAGTAAGGAAGGCTCTGCTTTTGTAGCTCCCCTTGTTGATAAAGCAGTTAGAAAAGCGTTAGTAAAATAATCTCAAGAAAATTCTGAAGATTACAGGCTATAAAGAAAATTATTTAACTTTAATGCTAAATTAGGCACTACCTATTATTTTTTACTACATAGAAAGAAGACAAGATTCGTTGTTTCTATAGATGAAATAAATTTTCTACTATCACTTTAGCAATTGATACTTTAATTAGTCTGTCTCATTACATTAAATTTACCTAAAGCTACTCCTAGAAGAAGTGAACTTTTTGTTATGTAGTTTATTGCTATTAATATTATCAAAAAGCATTTGTAATAAAATGCTTCCTTTTAAAGGATCTGTTTGTTGATCTGGTCTGCTCTTTTATCAAAACTCAGCTAGTTCCTTTGCAATGTACGGAGCAACAAATAAGTAAGCTCCCCAACACCTCAAAAAGTTAAAAATAATACCCCTATGGCCTAGAGCCACAGGTGCAGGTACGGGGAGTGAGGGGTAGATCTGGGTAGGACT
>CACZXZ010000094.1 GCA_902785325.1 uncultured Succinivibrio sp.
ATAGTGTGTACTACAGCTGATGAGAAACTGTGATTTTCAAATGGTGACCACTTACAACTTGAAGCAATTAAATCTTTAGTAACAAGAGTTCTACAAGTTGGATTTACAATTGCTAAATCAGCAGCATACCCCTCTTCAATACGTCCTCTGTTTTTAATTCTAAATCTTTCAGCCACATTAGTACTAGTAACTTTAGCAATAGTCTCTAGAGTAATTTCTTTTCGCTTCCACAAATCTAATAGTGCAATCAGTGAGAACTGTACTGATGGTAAACCTGAGGCACACTTAAAGTATTGATTGCCTTTAGCTGCAATCTCATGTGGAGCATGATCAGTACCCACGGTTGTGATAATCCCAGACTCTAAAGCTTGTACCAGAGCTAAACGATCTTTTTCTGTTTTAACTGCAGGATTGCACTTTAAGAAAGGTCCTTTTTGTGCATAGAAGGATTCAGAGAAATAAAGATGAGGAATACAAGCTTCACCTGAGATTTGACGAGTCTTTACATTACCGTACATCAAATCTTTGAGCATAGCTACTTCTTGATAAGTAGATAAGTGCATTAAGTGAATTCTAGCCCCTGTCTCTTTAGCAATTTGAATTGCTAAAGCTGTAGATTTAATACAGCAATCACGTGATCTGATAATACCGTGCATGCTAAATGGGACATTGTCACCATAAGTATTTTTAGCAATTTTTTCGTTAGCTAAAATGGTTTTAGTATCCTCACAATGCAAAGCAATAATAGTTCTTGAGTTTTCAAAGATCTTTGTAAGCTTCTCATAATCGTCAACTAGCAAATTACCAGTTGAAGATCCCATAAAAACTTTAATACCTGCAATCTCATTTACAGGAGCCTTTTTTATTTCCTCAAGATTGTCGTCGGTTGCTCCTAAATAGAAACCAAAGTTTGCCACACTGTCACGTCTTGCAATGTCTTTTTTCGCATTTACAAGATCCATGGTAGTAGTGGACGGATTGTTATTTGGCATATCTAAAAAGCTTGTAACACCACCTAAAACAGCAGCTCTTGATTCACTGTAGATGGTAGCTTTTTGAGTCATACCAGGCTCTCTAAAATGCACATGCTCATCAATTAAACCTGGAAATACAATCTGCTCATGACAATCTAAAACTTTTGCTTCACTGTCAGAGAGGTTATTACCAATTTTTGCAATGATATTTCCGTCAATAAGTAAATCATTGCGTATAATACGGTCATGGGTAACTAATAAAGCGTCTTTTAAAAGTATCTTTGACATAGTCTGCTCCTTTGATATTAGTTACGATTTTAATAGAAAGGTTAAAAAAATAATATGAGTAATACTGATAATTTATTCTCACCTAGATTTTTTCATAAGGATGTAACCATCCATAAAAAGGAGAGAATGTTCAAAAGCTATTTTGCAATGGATAGCTATGATGTTTCTTACAAAAGATTTGATGGCAAAGAATCTCCAATAGTAACTCGTGAATTATTTGAACGTGACTCTTATGCTGTAGCAGTACTAGCTTGGGATGAGAAGACTGATGAGATTGCTTTAATTGAGCAATTTAGACCAGGTGCTTTATCTGATCCTGTAACCCCTTGGTTAATTGAGATAGTAGCAGGCATCATCGATAAAGGTGAATCAACTGTACAAACCGCTATTCGTGAAGCAAAAGAAGAGATTGGTGTAAATATTAGTGAAAATGATCTTTTCTGCTTTAAGACTGTATACCCATCACCAGGTTGCATCACTGAGAAAGTAACTTTATATGTTGCAAAAACTGACTTAAGCCACCTTGGCAATCACGGTGGTCTAGAAAGTGAGTGTGAGGATATTAGAGTATTTAAAGCAAAGCTTAGTGATGCTTATGAGCAAGTGCTTCATGGCAGAATCAACAACAGTATTGCTATGATTGGTATTCTTTATCTAATGCACAATAAAGAAGAAGTGTTAAAACACTTTGCTAAGTAATCGTCTTTATAAAACTATTCTCCATGAGCTTTTCATGGAGATTTCTATAGGTGAGAATTTAAACTTGCTCAAAGTGTACGCAGTTAATTGATTCAAAGATAGCAATGTAGCTGTAAACTGTCTTACCTTCAAACTCAACTGCTTTCTTATAGCAGTTGATCTGTTCTGTTGCTTCAACAATTTTCTCTTGTAGGATATTTGGATGCTGCTGTGCTTTAGCTTTGCTAAAGTATTTAAACTCAAATAGGTAATAGGTGCCTTTTCGATTATCAACAACTAAATCTGCAAACTTTTCACCTACCATTGGTACTGTAAGTTTCTGCTCTGTGTTTACAGATAACATCTTTAAGTCTTCAAGTTTAGCTCTTACCAAAACTTTAATGGTGTTCTCATTAAAACCTAATAAATGCTGATTGGTAATTCTCAAGGATAAGTATTCTGTTACAGAATCGATAAAACCATCAAGAGAGTTGTCTCCTCGTAACATGGATGTTATATCAAAGATACAATTCTCATCATCTTCAAGCTTTGGAATTAAGGCATTGATAAAGCACAATTCAAACATGTACTTCATCATCTTATTAGGATAGGTCAAACATATTCCTGAGCCTACACCATCATTTTTGATAGTTAGGTATCCTAAGTAATACAAAACAGACAAACTGGTTTGTAGGTCGTATTGTTCTAACTGATTTAGATTGATGCTTTGAGCAAGCTCAGAAATAACAATTTCACCAGTGGTTTCAAATTCACTAGCTACTAATTTAAGTACATTTTTAGGA
>CACZXZ010000095.1 GCA_902785325.1 uncultured Succinivibrio sp.
ATAAAATGCTGAAATAATAAAACGTGATTTGGCTTCAAATAAGGATTTTAAGTAGCTAAAAATGCATATTTCAGCATTTTACTTTTTTCCGCATAAGCCATTGGTGTATAGGGCTTTGTTTTTCTATGGGTAATGCCTAAACAATGGGCACAATGGCGGAAGGCTTGACCTTGGTAAATACTACCTTGATCGGTGAGTATGCTGTCAGGAATACCATAAGTTTCTATCAGCAATCTTAGGCTGATTAAAGCGATATCTTCCTTTTGAGTTGTATCCACTCTGTAGGTAAGAATTTTACGGCTGTGATTGTCCATCCAAATATGAATGTAAGGAACCACATATTGCCCACATTCATTGACCACACAGTTGCGAGGTGGCTCTTTTACATCACCTTGAACTTGATCTAACACATGCTCTTTGCGGTAACGTCCAAATAAAGCACGACCACTAGTTTCTGTGAGCTGTAATAACGCAGCTCTACTGTAACCAGCTTTAGCTAGGTGCTCTTGTACGGTACTACGCTTGAGAATTCCTTTGATGTTAGGATGGCGACTCTCTAAGTTAGCAATAATGTCGTTAACGCTAATAGTTGGAGTTTGAGAACGCATGGCTTTAGCTTCGTTTAGCAGAATGTCAAAGCTAATGAATAGCTTTTTATCTGTGCGAACTACAGGATATTTTGGCTTTAAGCCAGCTAACTTTAGTTCGTCGTATGCTTTGTACCAGCGCATAATTGTTCTTTGAGAAACACCAGTTTCTAAAGAAATATTCTCAACTAACTTTCTAAAAGCTTTCTTTTGCTCGTTTGTAATTTGAGTTTTAGACAATAAGGGGGCTATTACCTTAAGTCTGTACTCAACGGTAGATTGCTTGTCTTTATCGAAATTGCTCATTTTGACCTTTAAATAGATAACAATTTAAATTAAGGCGGTCTAATTTCCGTCTGCAATGCAATCTTACTGGACGTGTAAGGTAAAGAGATCTTATGTAATGTGGATGGCGTTTGGACAAACTTACAGCAGATGGTGTTTAAAATATTGGGTAAAGGAATTTGACTTGCATTTGTTGTAGGAATGGCTTTTGGATCGTAATCTTGATTGGTTAGCTGATGCTCTTGTAAGTATAGAAGCTTTAATAAATTAACCGTTAACACTCTTAGTTTTTTGATTGAGTGAAGTACCTTACTGCCTCTTTTCCCTAAGACGTAGTATTTAAATAGGTGATTAAATTCACTGTGGTATCTTCGTTGAATTTGTTTTATTAACGGGCAAGCCTCGATAAACTCTTTAAAGAACCTTTTGGTTCTAATGTTTGGGCGAGTTTCCAATCTTGAAAGGTATTTACTGTATTCATCTTGTACCAAAACTAAATCATCAAGGGTTTTAGCGTCATATTGCTCCTTTGGCACAAAAGAGTCTGGTAATAGGACATGTAATTCATGATGCCCTTTACACTCTGGATTTGGACAGGTTACTCTCTGTAATTGATAATAGGTTAGTTGATTATTTAGTGGGTCGTAGATCTTCTTATTGTAGGTAGTAAAGCCATCTTTGACCAATTTGCAACCGCAATGGCTACAGCAAGGTCTGTCAGTCTCATACTTAAAGGTGATCCTTTTTATTGCTATGATCTTATTTTTTAGATTTTGTGTGCCGTGATCATATATTTCACAATCACCTTTGGCTATAATGTAGAAGTTACACCTCCTTTGGAGTTGTGAAAGGCAGGTATTAGTAAGTCGCGAAACTTATGGGCTAATACCTGCCGCCTCCTAGTAACATCATATCAAAACGTCATTTCTGAATTTTTAAAGTAAATCAAATAATCACAAAAAGCTTATACATGCAGTTCTTTTACCTGCAATAGGGCTTTTTCTGCATAATCTTTAGTTCTTTACATCTTCAAATAGCTTACTAGAGGTGATTAAGACTAGAGACTTCGGTTAAATGGGCTACCCACTGGAAGGACTCTATTTTCTGTTAATAAAACTTGAAGGTATCAGGATTTTTATTGATAAATTTTGGCAAAAGAAAATCAGATTGTAGTGTAAATCTTAGGGCAATAAGCCTATGCAATCTTAGAGCTTAAATCATGACAATCTTGGTGGCTAATTTTGTGACAAATTGAAACAGCATAGACAACCTTGAATCTCAATACTCAGATGAAGATGTAAGTGTAAGAACTGAAGTTTTGGATAATCAAAGCTCTCACTGCATAACTGATTTATTTGCATGTGCTCTTTGTTTGGCTGAAGAGCCTGACTATAAGATCGCCAAATCTGTAGCTGAAGATGGCACTACAACCTATACACCAAGTGCATTGCCATGGACCAAAGACGTTTGCTATTTACTAAATGCACAAGACAAGTTTATGAACATACTAAAAGACTGCGATATTCCATGTAGCAATAACGCATCAGAGAGTTCAATTAGAGATACAGTGATCCACCGTAAAACTCAGTTATTCTTTAACAGTGAAATTGGTTATAACTCTTTTACCGCTTTAATGAGTTTAAGAAAAACCTGCGAAATTAACGGGGTT
>CACZXZ010000096.1 GCA_902785325.1 uncultured Succinivibrio sp.
GCTGAATTAAGCGCATCATTTCCAGAAGAGCTTAGATATTGAGCTAGTTGAGCAGAAGTAAGAGCCTGTACCTCATTTAATCCTTTTTTATACTGGGCGGTATTTCCTCTTTTATTGACATCTGAACCAGGTGTACCATTAACATCCTCTGCATTGAAAGTAACATAATTTGGCAATCTATTGTTAATCCTATAAAAGTCTAAAGCTTTTGAAAGTCCAAATATGTATAAATCAGGAGATACTAAACCTTCACTTGTACTAATATTTTTTGGAATACTATTTTCATTAATTGAAAAATTAATTAATTTATTAGCTAAAGCAAGGTAATCGCTTTTATTTAAAGCAGCATTAAAGGATAAACAGCTTCCATTAGCATATGAGGAATTAATAGCAATAACATCTACATCAAGTTTTTTACCATTATTAATATTTTCCACTGATTTAGCCATCAAATAAGCAAAGGTAGTCATATTAATCTTTATGCCATTAACAGAAATTGTAGATGGAACATAACCCTTAAGCTCTACAAACTCTCTTAAATTACTTGCTGATTTAGCAATTTGATCAAATGTATAAACCTTATCTGACTTGACATCCAGATTTACAGATCCGGATGAAGCAGTGTATAAACTATCACCATCAAACTTATAAGTCAATGCAACAGTTCTAGGAGAACTTTCTGACATTAATAAATGAACTTGACCCTCGGAGTCAGTGGTATTCTTGATAGTACTTCCATCAAGAGTGAATGTCAAGGTTTTACCAGATATGCTTTTTCCATCACCATCTTTTAAGGTTACAACATAAGAACTGTTATTCATAATGGAATTACCAGAATTCTTAAGTGAAGTTGAAAGTTTTACCGCCAAATTAATATTTCCAGAAGATGATCTGTTATAATAGGAACTTCCTGCATAACTATAAGATAATTTATAAGTTTTACCTGCCTGATAACTAATAGTTAAACTAGCTACACCTTTAGAATTAGTAGTTCTAGTATAAGTATTGCCATTAAAGACAAAAGTCACAGTCTTTTTGGATAATGCTTTGCCATTTCCATCTTTTAAAGTAACTTTGTATGTATTTCCTTTAACAATGGTTGAAGAAGATCCAGTTAAAGTAGTAGCCATCTTAGTTTTAAGATTTACTGAACCGGAACTAGAACCATAATAAATACTTCCAGAATATTTGTAGGTTAATTTATAAGTATATCCAATTGCGGAATTGATTTTTAAACTAACAACACCCTTGGAATTAGTAGTTTTCTTATAGGTTTTTCCCCTGTATTTAAGAACTACAATTTTATTAGATAAAGCTTTACCATTATAATCTTTTAAAGTAATGTAATAATATTTTCCTTTACCTACAGAACTACCAGAATTGGTTAATTTAGTAGGGGTTTTAATATATACAGATACTGTTTTAGAAGATGGGGCATAATAAGAACTGCCAGCATATTTATAAATTATATTATAAGATTTTCCAGGAGCAGCATTTAAAGCTAAACTTACAACTCCTTTAGTAGTGGTAGTCTTAGTATAAGTCTTGCCATTGAATGTGATGGTAACAGTCTTTTTAGATAAAGCCTTATTACTAGAATCTCTTAAAGTGACACTATATTTAGCCCCTTTAACTATACGAGCATTAGATCCGACTATTTTTGTAGGCTTTTTCACCTTAAGATTTTTATAGCCGGAATAAGCGGCATAATAACTGTCTCCAGCAAATTTATAAGTCAATTTATAAGTTTTTCCTAGAGTGCCTGTAATAGTGAAACTAACAATTCCTTTGGAATTGGTAGTTAACTTATAAGTCTTTCCATTATAAGTGAGGGTTACTGCTTTTGAAGCTAATACATTCCCTTTTTTATCTTTTAAAACTACTGAATAGGATTTGCCTTTTACTGCATCTTTAGTGGAGCTTGAAATTGTAGTTGGAGTTTTACTAACAGTTATTTTGTTGGATGCAGATGAGTTTTCATACAATTCATCACCCTCAAAAATAACTCCAATTACATAGCTGCCTGCTTTTGCATTAATATTTAAGCTAGCGACACCTTTAGAGTCAGTAGTTTTAGTATAAGACTTTCCATTGAATGTAAAAGTCAAAGTTTTTCCAGATAAAAAGTTTCCGTTATTATCTTTTAAAGTGACTGAATAATCATATCCGTTTACTACAGTTGAACTGGAACTCACAATAGAAGTGGAGTTTTTAGTAGGTTCAACAGTAGAATCTTCACTGCCTGAATCAGTAGCATCAGATAACCCATTAGATTCAGAATTAGTATTTTCAAGTACTTCTGAATCATCACCTGCAGAATTGGAATCAATAGCTGATAAATCCTCATATTGGCTACTTAAATCATCACTTACTGAATCCTCATTTTCTGAAAGATAATTCTGATTATCATTTATGTCACTCACATCACTTGCTGATACTGAAGCAATTGAAACAATGAACAATGCTAAAATCAACATAAGTAATGTTTT
>CACZXZ010000097.1 GCA_902785325.1 uncultured Succinivibrio sp.
TCAATAAAACCTGTTTTATCAACGAAGGCTACATTCTCTTTATTAAAAGTTTCGAATGAAGAGTCTCCGTATGGGATGGTATATTTAATTGTCATTGTTTAATCCTTAGTATTATAAGTTTTGCTCATAGCATATTTTAGCAATTTATAAGCTTAGTACCAACGGTTCTTGTTTTGAAATTTTTGTTCATAAACTAAGCTAGAAAAAGGCTAAACTTTATTAAACACTTTGTGTTTAAATAAGTACCTCACTCTTAAAGCATAGACAATAGCAGAGAAGGTTAAAGCACATAAAAATCCTGTCCAAATACCAAAGGCTTCAAGCTTTGGTAAGCCTAGATATCCATAAGCTAACACAAATCCTACAGGAACACCTATTAACCAATAGGCAATTGTAGTATTTAGCATAATGATTTTAGTATCTTTAAAACCTTGCAAGACTCCTGTAAGCATGGCTTGAATAGAATCTGGAAATAGGTAAAAACAATTAAGTAGCATAAGTGCACTTGCAAGAGTGATTACCTTAGGATCCTTTGAGTATAAAGCTGCAATTTGCTCTCTAAAAAAGAATAGAACCAAAGCATAAACAACAAATAAGCTAAGGTTAATAAGAGTTGTAATCTTCAAAGAGATTTGAGCTTTAGCAAAACTCTCTATACCAAGATTGCTTGCAGTACGAATAGTTGCAGTCATACACAGTGATAAAGGTATCATAAAGATGAGTGAGGATACATTTAAGGTAATTGAGTGAGCTGCCACTATGGTAGGTCCAAGTGGAGAGAGAATAACAGCTGCAAGTGAGAAACAAGCTACTTCTAAAGTTCTTGAAATACCTATAGGGGTAGCAAGCTTTAAATAAGCCTTTACAAGGCTAGTTTCAAGCTTTTGAATACTTAAGTTTATGCCAAATTTTTTATATACAGGTGCCTTTTTAATGTAGATGATGATCATAAAGGCACAGAGTATATTGATAAAGCAACTTGTAAGACCACAACCTACACCACCTAATCTTGGCATACCGTACATGCCAAAAATAAAGATATAGTTTAAAGGTATGTTTAAAATAAGCTGTAGCACACCAAAGAAAAGAGTAGGTTTTGTAACACCTAATCCTTCAGAGTAGGAACGTAAAACATTAAAAACTACAGTAAATGGAAGAGACAACGATACAAAATATAAATAATCTGTAGCAACTAAGATCATCTTCTCATCAGCTGGTACTAATAAGAAGATAAGAGGAGATAATGCAAGTAATAAAGCTAATCCTACTCCTATGATGGTACATATCATTAAGGCATTAAAAAGTCTTTTCTCAAGAGATAAGTTATCACCTGAGGCTAGTAAATGCGAGGTAATAGGAGTAATACCGTAGGCAAGACCTGCTAAAAACATGTAAGCAGGCCAGTAAAAAGAGCAAGCTACAGCTACACCTGAGATATCCTCAGTACCTGCTAAACCTGCCATTAGCATGTCTACAGTACCCATAAGACAAGAGCATAGCTGTCCTAATAAAAATGGAATAAATAGCTTTAGCTGTACTTTAAACTCTTTAGTATAAGCAAAGCTAGTATGACGTCTAAAATAGCTAATAAAATTCATAAGACTTAAGAATTTTGTATTCTAAAAAAGAGAGTGTGTTTATATAAAAAGATCTCTTGTTTCAAGTTAAGCTCTTTAAGGTAGAGCTTAACTTAAATAAAGTGTCTTTAGTATAGCTAATGCAGGTTAAAACTAAAGAGAATTCTTTTTAACTTTAAGTATAGTGACTTGATTACTTTGTAAATTCTTTAAATTTCACTGAGCAAGATTTTTTGTGGAAACAGATACCATAGCAGAGAATAGATGTAATATCAGGATTATCCATAAATGGTTGATAATATTCTGTACTATAAATTTGATCTAAAGCTTCAGTTGCAATGTTCTCTCTTTGAGTAATATCGTCAGTTTGTTTAACTTCAATAATTACAGCTATTTTTCCATTAGGTGATGTAAAACTTATGTCGCAGAAGCCTGCGCCAGCTTCTTTATTTGAAGCGTAATTAGACAAAAGTGTTGAGGAAGCTGCAAAGTAGCCATTTAAAAATCCATGGTAATAGTATTCTTTAGGTGAGTTTGACGATCTGTCTCTTACAGAAATGTAATGCTGTAAGGCAGAGTACAGAGTCTCTTTTAAGTTTTCAGGCTTTTTATTAAAAATATCATTAACAATGCTATTGGATTTTTGGACTTGAAGAGTATTTTTTGTAAAGTACCACAAAATTTGATCTCTAAAACAGCTTAAGATACTCTTGTTAGGAATTCTAAGCTCCAGATCTTCATGATCTACATCGAAACTAGAGTTTTTACCAACAGTTAAATATCCAGA
>CACZXZ010000098.1 GCA_902785325.1 uncultured Succinivibrio sp.
TATAAATCTCACTCAATTTCTGATGAGATTTTGGATAAATTGATGCCATGGAACATGGCTCAGAAATAACAGGTCAGAAATTTATTTCTGACCATTTACTAAATTTACAATCAAACAACGCATAAGGAAGATTAAAACAAACAATTTAGTAGCGTTGAAAAAATAAAAAGGAAGAAGAGGTATGGGGGCAGTGTATATGACTAGAGCAAATGGTATTTTAATCGCATTAACCATCATCACTGCAATAGCTACAGTGGCAGTAAGCATTGTGAATTCTGCAGCTATGTAGATGAATTATCAGTATATAATCACATCCTTGTGAGGATGGCAGAAATTCTTTGTAAAAAAAAATCTTGGGTTCTCCAAGATTTTTTTTTGCCTTTAACTTACTTCTTGAAATGTCTGTAAGATCTTAAGCTCTTCGTCGATGTGGTGGGTGGTGATCTCGTCATGATGGTACTTTTGCATTACCTTTGTAATAGCAACATTGAGTAAATGATCTTTATTTTGTAATTTTAATTTCTGATGTAATTTTATCAGGTACAAGGTGGCAACTTTTGCAATTTGAAACGACTTTCTAAACAAAGACAAGGTAGCGCAAAAAGACTGAATTTCAAAACTAAAAGATTTAGCGTATTCAATTAAATCTGAGGTAGTCTCAAGTTTTGAGAGATAATTAAGCTTGAGGTTGCGACTTTCAAAATGAGTTTTATCGGATATATAAGTTCCTTTACCTAAAATCATATGGTGAGTTGCAATTACTTGTCTTTGATAGATTATTTTTATTTGCCCATCCTCAATATCCACATTCACATAAGCATCGATAAACTCATAAGGCACAGAGTAGTAATTGCCTAAAATATTTACATGAGAATTTTTTAAGACTTTTAAATTTTTATAGTGCTCAACGTATTTTGGTAGGGCAGTTGGCAAGGCTCTTGCGCTTACAAATTCGTGCTTTATAAAAAAGTATTGGCGAGTCTTTTGACTATCTCCTCTAAATTTAGCGCAATTGATCCTTTCTGATACTAGATCTTCTAAAAGCAGTTGAGCTTCCTTTATAGGAGTATTTATAGGAATAGATGAGAGTACTCTTTGCTGAATGAGGTGTACCGTATTCTCAACGGCACTTTTCTCGTTAGGTGAAAATGGATTGTTTACATTCACCACAAGATTAGCTCTATCGGTGTAGTATTCAAAATTCTGATTGATAATTGCCTCATGACCAATTTCATGGCGAGTAACTAAAGCTTTACAGTTATCAATACATAATTGATTTGGCATGCATTTGAAAAATTTAAAGCCTGAATTGATAGCTTCAATAGTGGTTTTAGTAGTTTGATTTGGTACAAAACAAGCATAGCAATAGTAACTGTAAGTCCAAGTCATCACAAAGATCTGGTAACTGTGTGGGGTTCCATCTTCATTTAGGAGAGTTACTTTTTCACCACACCAGTCAAGTTGTACTTCATCGCCATAGGCATGGTTTTTAAAAGAGAAATATCGAGTAGTTTGATTATGCCGTTTTAAATAATCATTTAGCCTTAAGTAGAAAGTCGTTCTTTTAACATGGAGACGATTATTACTTAAAGCCTCATTGACGTAGGATAGGTAAAGCTCTTTTTTACTTTTACAGCCATAAGTATCAATTACCTTCTCAAAATAACTGTCGTTTGGCATTAGATAATTGCCTTTGAACGCAAAATTCTTAGGTTTCTTTAAGATGATAGTGGTGGAATTAGCTCTCCTTTTTAAAACAGCTTTATCTCCATAAATAATTTTGGCAAGTTGATCTTCCTCAAGTTTAAAAAAGTCATTTAAAGCAGAAATATTTGCCTTTTCAAGACATTGCTTACATCTTTGAATGGTTGACTTTCCAACTTGGTAAAAATTGGTAATTTGCGAATAAGAATGCTTGATAAGAATTGCAGCACAAATCTTTTTAATTAAAGACAAAGGCAGAGTTTTTCCTTTTTTCATAGCTTAGCTCCTTATTAAAAATTTAAGAGGTAAGTAATAAAAGTATAGGTTACAAAATGAACTTTAACCGCTAAAACATGGGATATATCCGTACTTTTAAAGAAAAAAGCTTCTGGGTAACCAAACTAAATCTTCATCAAAATTTAATAACAATAAAATTCTGTGACTTTACGACTAGGGAGAGAACGGGGAAGTTCGGTATAGAGAGGTTGGGGAGGGTGGGGTACGCTTTAATAAAGTCTTAGTGCTGGCGTAATTTTTGAGATTT
>CACZXZ010000099.1 GCA_902785325.1 uncultured Succinivibrio sp.
AGAACAAAACCAGCGTTAGAGCAGCGTTTTTAGTAACCACTTGATATTTATAACTAATTGTCTTATAAATCAATTAGTTATAAGATCGGTGGTATGATTAAATATTAGATTTTGTAAATCTATTTCTCAAGATAAGTATAAAACAATATTTTCATCTCTAGAAAATGAAGTTTCTTCTCTTCCAAGAAAGTGTAGCGACAAGACAACTTCAATTGAAGAAGAGATTTTAAATGATTGTAGCTTATTGTCTGAACTAATCAAACAAGGTGGCGACGATGAAGTTCGTATTAATAGCCTTGTTAATGGAATTAAGCAAAAATTACAAACTAGAAATATCCTATTCTAATACCAATGAGGAGTAATAAATAAATAAATGTCTGAATCTAATACCATTGAGTTAAAACAAATGAAATGCCCTGGTTGTGGGTATAACATTACTAGCTTTAAACCATTTGAAGCAACTGTCGAGTGTCCTTACTGCCATGAAAAATCACTTAATCCATTCGTTGTTGATAAGGTTATAAGACAACCTGAAAAGATTATCCCGTTTAATTCAACTCAAGATGATTTTGGTAATTCACTGGTATCAACACTAATTGATGATGATTTTGTCCCAGCTAATGTATTTGATAGCTTATCATTTGATGATGTAGTTAAAACATATGTTCCAATGTATCAATACCAAGGAAAATATTCCTCTGATTGGGATGGATATATTAGAAAAAGTAAAACCAAAAAAGATGGCAAAAAAGAGTATTATGATGTACCTGTAGACGGCCACGCTAAAGGTAATTTTAATGTTTTTGCATCTGCATATGATGGTGATGATATACCAAGTGAACTAAATACATTTATTAACGAAGTAGAATTTGATAGAGGAGATATTCTACCTTTTTCTTATGATTATTTAGGATTAGACAGCGATAAATCTATCTTAACTTATGAATTGAATTACGACGAGGATAGAGCTTGGGCTGAAATAGGTGAAGACAAAGTTTACGATTTAGCTGAGGAGGAAATCAAAGCAAAACACCGTAATGTAAGAGACATAAGTGTATCAACTGATTATGAAATCAAAAATCAAATTTACTTAATGTCACCGTTTTGGTTTGTTTATTATCAAGTAAAAAATCGTAAATACCACTTTACAATGGATGGAATTGAATCTCAGTGCGATTATACAGCTCCTCAAAGCACATTATATAAATTAACTTATTATGTTGTGCCATATTTGCTATTTTTGATCGGATTAGCCTATTCTAACACTTTTAGAATATTCCCTTCTGCATATGATTCTCTAGGAATAGCAAATTTATCTAAAACTTCAATGTATGTATTATATTATTCATTATTATTTGGACCGATAATACTATTCATTTTGTCAAAATTTGCGATATTTATCATGTTTAAATGCAAAAAGAAAGCCAAAATAAATAGTGCCAAAAAGGTATTTCCTGACTACACTTATACAAGATCATATTTTGCACAAAAGAGAAGAAAGCGTGGTTTAATACTAGCTGCTATTGTATTGGTGTTGTATATTTTCCTAGTAGATCCATGTATGGGGGGTTACATTCCAATTTATTCATAATCCATACTTGCGTAAAAGCTCGAGCAATCGAGCTTTTTTGCGTAAAAATCAATCCTTGCTCTATCCTTATCTTATACCAAATTCTAAAAAATGAGACTCTCAATAAAAATAGACACAATCTTATTACATCTTTAATCATAAACTTGCAAAAAGTCTCGATAACATCGACAATATAAGATAGAAAACGTTGTAGCAGGTAAATTTGGTAAAGAAATATAGTCAGCTCTTTATCATACTTTTATTTAAGCAACGATGTTTAAAGTTATTTTAGAGACTGACATAATCAAGTTTAGAAAAAAGGTATAGCAATGGATCTATCGAGATTGCCAAATTCTGTAAAGGATTTTGAAAAGTTAATTACAGAAGGTCGAATTTATGTGGATAAGACAGATCTTATCTACTCTCTTGCTATCAACAATAGCCAGCCTATCTTTTTATCAAGACCTCGCAGGTTTGGAAAGAGTCTTCTAGTTTCAACTTTTGAATGTTTATTTAAGCAAAAACATGAGCTGTTTAAAGGCTTAAAAATTGAAAATCTTTGGAAAGATCAAAACACTTATAAAGTTTTACATTTAGATTTTTCATCCATGGCAACTAGTAGTCTT
>CACZXZ010000100.1 GCA_902785325.1 uncultured Succinivibrio sp.
CTTTGGACTAGATAAACCAGCAGTTAATTCTTTAGCTTTCTTTTTAATAGCATCATTAAGTGCTGACTTACCTCCTGTTTTCAAGTATTTTGCAAATGCATCAGAATCAAATATCTGTCTGTAGTTCAGGATTTTACCACTTTGACTAAGTGCAATGGAATATCCTCCTCTAACAGTACTGGTTTTAACGGTAACATAAGAAGGCAATTTTTTATGATTTCCATAATAATCCAATGCAGAAGTAAACGCATAAATATAAAGGTTTGCTTCCATTTTACCTAAATTAGTAGGCAGGCTATTCGGAATACGATTATTTGATTTAACATAAGCTGTTAAATTCTTCGCTAATTTAAGGTATTCCGCTTTAGGTAACTTACCACTAATTTTACTTCCAGAGGAATTATAATTATTTGATAAATCTTTAATTATTACATTTGCTTTTGAACCGCTATTTATGTTGGTTATAGCACCAGCCATAAGATATGCAAATTCATCCATAGTATACTTTCTGCCATCAATATTTACACTGTATTGCTTATTTAGAATATTAATGTATTCTACACGGACCTTTAAATCCTTAGCTGCAGTAATGATTTTTGATATGCTGATAGATGGTTCAACCACTTTAACATTTGTAGAAAGCTTGGATGAATCATAATATTTGTTTCCAGCATAGCTCACTTCAATAGGATAAGTTCCTAATTTGTAGTTCATTACCAAACTAACTTGCCCTTTTGAATTGGTAGTTTTGGTAAAGGTCTTGCCGTTAAGGGTAATGGTCACTTTCTTATTTGACAATGCCTTTCCAGCAGAGTTCTTTAAAGTGATATAATAATTAAATCCTTTTCCAACAGAATCATCAGAACCTTTTATTTTAGTAGATCCCTTTTCAACAGTCAAATTAGCACTTGTAGAAGATTTAACGAACATATCATTTCCTGGGAAACTAATTTTCATTTTTAAAGTACCGAGATACTTTACAGGAACAATTGCCTTTCCATTTGAATTAGTTTTCAAGGTGTATGTTACATTCTTATTAGTTACTTTTACAATGAGTTTCTTGTTCTTTACAGGATCCCCATTGGATTTTTTAAGGTTTACAACAAAATCTTCACCATACTCCAAAGAAGTGGATGAATAGGATAATGCTGTTTTACACTTAATAGGTTTTACATATGCTTTTGTTGAGGATTTATATAAATTATCATTACCTGCATAACTAATGATAACAGAAAAACTCTTTTTAGTGGTTACAAAAAGTTTAGCTTGACCTTTGGAATTGGTAGCTATCCTATAAATCTTATTACCAAATGTAGGAATTCTGAACTGAATCTTTTTACCATTTATAGCCTTTCCGCTTTTCTTGTTCACTAAAGTGACAATCAACGGAGTTGATCTTGGAACAGTAGTATTCTTAACTTTTAAACTGGTCCCACTTTTTAAAACCTTAATGTATTTTGTGATTTTAAAAGCGCTAAAGGATTTGTCTCCTTTAAATTGGGCAATAGTTTTAAAAGTTCCAATCTTGTAATAATTAACCTTTACCTGTCCTTTTGAGTTAGTGGTCATAGTAAAAACTCTTTTTTTACTAGGTACGCTAATTTGAACTTTTTTACCACTTAATACTTTACCATTCTTATCTTTTAATGTAATAACTATAGGAGTTCCAGAGTAAATTTTAGTCTTAGACACAGTTATGCTGGTTGCAGTCTTTACAGTTGAAGAAGAGGAATTTGAATCTTCAAATATAGCCTCATGGCTATTGTCCTCTTCCCCCTCAGTTAAAGTGGAACTAGCATCATTGGAAGCGTCAGAAGCACTTGCACCTAAACTGGAAGTAGCTTCATTAGATAATTGATCAGTATAAGAATTTCCAATTGACTCTTCAGATTCAGAATCGATAGAATCACTAAGAATATTAGAGTTATCTGGATTATTCGACATATCTAAGGCATCACTTGCAGATACTCCACTTATTGCAATGAAGAATAAGCAGAATATTGCCAAAAGCAATGCTCTTTTCTCTAACGAAATTTTTTCACCTCAATACACTAAAAAAATACAAATTTAAAA
>CACZXZ010000101.1 GCA_902785325.1 uncultured Succinivibrio sp.
CTCTGTATCATTAGACTCATTAACCTCTGGCTTTAATATCGCAGAGAATGTTACTTGCGATCCTAATTTAAATGAATTTGCAGGCTTTACCAAAGACGACCTTATAGGGTTAATTGAAAAGTTAGTTGAAACAAAAGCCTTTAACACAACAGCTGAGGCTATAGCTGAAAACATGAGAAAAGCTTATAACGGCTATGCTTTTTCTCAAATTGCTAAAAACACCTTATTCAACTCATCAATGTGCTTAAAATATTTAAAGTACATAAATACCTATCACACACTTGCAAATCCAGAGGATATTGTTGATATAGCCTGTGCTTATGATGCTAGCAAGATAGCTGATATCTTTAAATATTCACAAGAATATATCCTCAATGAAATCATTGATGACTACTACAATGACAATGAATTTATCATTGATAGGTTATCAGAAAGCATCAATCTTAATTTAATCGAGAATTATGACAAGACCACTGTGTTGTCATTGTTGTATTACTTAGGTTATCTAACCATAAGTCCTTGTGATGACTTAGATGAAGTACACCTTGTATGTCCAAATAGGATCATGAAGAATGTCTTCAGACGTTGCTTTACTTATGAGCTTGTCAATGAAACTCAGGAAGAAAAGTCTCTAGCCTTTAATCTTGAGAATATCTTACAAGGAAGTTCTGATTTAACTGATTTCATGGACTCAGTATCAAAGTATCTTTCATTAAGAACGACTAACCAGCATCTGTTGCACATGACAGAAGCTTATCTTGTAGGTGTAATTAGCACTAAGCTTGAAAGCTATAAAAAGATTAAACGTAAAGATGAACTTGAAATCACGGTTCCAAATATCGGAAAGAAATTTGTAGATCTATATATTGATAATAAGAAAGGAACTTGTTATCTCTTTGAATTTAAGTTTTATTCAAAAAACAAGGCAGAACAACATCCAAATATCCTACAAGAGAAAATTGATGAGGCAAAAGCTCAGATTAACTGCTATAAGACAGCAGTAGAATTTGAAGGCAAGACAGTCTACAGCTATATTGCTATCTTTGAATCCGTAAACTGTGTACACTTTGAGCAAGTGTAGTTTTTAAAGCGTGCTTTTTAGTTAGTTCAGAGAAGAATTCCTGAAATGTAGGTAGTTGGTGTAGCAACTAGTGTTTTACGTTATTTTGATTTAGAGTTAATGAGAATCAAAGATTAAAGCGATAAGGATTAAACTATGGCAATTGAATATACCAATCCATATGGAGTAAGCGCCTTTAACAATTTTAATAGATTAAATAGAGCCTTTGTTGATAAAACTGATTTTATCAATGTAATTGATAAACTTGATACACCGTATCCTATCTTACTAAGACCACGCCGTTTTGGTAAAACTACCTTTGTACAAATGTTAGATTACTTTTATGACATTTCTAAAAAGGATCAATATGACGAAGTATTTAGAGGCACCAAAATTCACGAGATGAATTTACCCTCTCATAACACTTATCATGTCCTAAATTTAGAATTCTCAGAAATCTTCGGTAATACCTCAGATCAACTTGTAGAAGGTTTTACATCAAACATAATTGATTCAATAACTGATTTTATAGATCGCTATCCTGAAGTTAATTTTGAGGTTGACGAGTACAAAAACAAAACTCCAAGTACTCTTATCAATGCCTTCTTTACAAGCTGCAAAATTGCATTTAAAGGAAAGCAAGATCTTTACGTAATCATTGATGAGTATGACAACTTTGCAAACGAGATCTTAAGTAAAGATAGAAAGTTATTTAAAGAAATTACCAATGCTAATGGCTTTTTAAAAGCCTTTTATAAAGCCATTAAAAAGCATACTAATACAGTAGTCGCTAAAACATTTATTACAGGTGTGTCCTCTGTATCTTTAGACTCATTAACCTCTGGTTTTAATATTGCCAAGAATGTAACTTGTGATCCTAGATTAAATGAATTTGCAGGCTTTTTAAACACTACAGCTGAGAACATAGCTGAAATCATGAGACAAGCCTATAACGGCTATGCTTTCTGTCCTGAGGCTACCCATACTCTGTTTAACTCATCAATGTGCTTAAATTACATTGACTATATCTCTTTAAAAAAGACTATTGAAAATCCTGAGAGAGTTTTAGATCCAGCTTGCGCCTTTGATAAGAGTAAAGTAGCCGATATTATTTCCTTTACTCCTAAAAATGTACTTAAATTAGTAGCTAGTGAATTTGAAACCACTGGTGAAATTGTTATTTCTGAGCTTGCTCAAAGCATCAATCTAAAT